>JAEZBU010000358.1 GCA_023426855.1 Pseudomonadota bacterium
CGTCCATGACGAGACAGCAGACGGCGGCGTTGCATTGCCAGTACGGGATGTGCTCGACGCACCGGCGCGCTGTGCGCTGGTGCTCCAATCGGTGCCGCTATCGGTCGCCTGCTGCCTTGGTGCCGCCTCGGCTGTCTGCGTGTTCGATGAGCCGCCAAACAGCGAACCGAAGAAGTCTCCCAGGCCGCCCGAGGATTGTTGCGGTGAAGCGCTGGCGGTGCTCGTGGAAGCCGCATCGGTTTCGGCGCGGGCCGGGCGCTGAGCCCCCGTGGCCGCCGAAGCGGATCTGGCCGCGCTGCCGCCACTCGCCGCGACACGCTTTTCATCGGCCTCGGCCTGATCCGTCAGCCCCGCCTCGCGATAAGCGCCGGCTCGCTGAGCAAGAGCCTCGTTACGTTGGGCTCCGTCAAGGCCATCCTTGATCCATAGCGCACTGGTGAAATCCGCGATCGCCTGCGCCGGCTTGCTCTGCTTGCGATAGGCAAGTCCGCGATAGTACAGGGCGCGTGCCATCTGATTGGTCGGCAGCTTGCCGCTGGAAATCGCAGTGGACAGTTGATTGACCGCGGTATCGGTGCGGCCCGCCTCAAGGTGAGCGATCGCCGACGAGATTGCGCTGTCCGGTGATGCCGATTGACTGCTGGCGGCTTTGCCTTTGGCGGCCTGGGCCTGCGCCGAAATATCCTGTGCGCCAAGCATTCCGACCGACAGGACGGCGGCCCACACCCAAACATGCCGCGCATGGCTCGGCCGTGTCATGGCTATGTTGGCTCGCATCATCGCGGGGATCCTCGCAGTATGTCCTCAAGGCGACGCGCACAGTCCTCCATTGGCGCGAAACCTATGCGAACCATTCCTTTGAGGCAACTCGGCGACACCAGATTATGCCCAGAGAACGGATTACTCCACAGTTACCGACTTCGCCAGATTACGCGGCTGGTCCACGTCGGTGCCCATCACCACAGCCGTATGATAGGCCATAAGCTGCATCGGGACCGCATACACCAGCGGCGCGGTGAACGGATGCACGTGCGGCATGTGCAGATGCGTCTGCAGCTTGCAGCCCGCCTTGGCTTCCGGGGCGTCCGTGACCAGGATGATCTGACCACCGCGCGCCGCCACCTCCTGCATATTCGACACGGTTTTCTCGAACAGGTCGTCTTCGGGCGCCACCACGACCACCGGCACGTTCTCGTCGATCAGCGCGATCGGACCGTGCTTGAGCTCACCTGCGGCGTAACCCTCGGCGTGGATGTAGGAAATTTCCTTCAGCTTGAGCGCGCCTTCGAGCGCCAGCGGGAAGCTCGAACCGCGGCCGAGGTACAGCACGTCCTTGGCCTTGTGCAGCGCCGCGGCCAAATCCTCGTACTGTTCCTCGCCACGCAGAACGGTCGTGATATGGCGCGGCACTTCCATCAGCGCCTTCACCAATTCCTTTTCCTGCTCCGCACTGATATGCCCCCGCGCGCGGCCGACAGCGATGGCGAGGCAGGCCAGCACCGCAATCTGGCAGGTGAAAGCCTTGGTCGAGGCCACACCGATCTCCGGACCGGCCAGGATCGGCAGCACTGCGTCCGATTCGCGGGCGATGGTGGACGTGCGCGTGTTGACGATGGAGGCGATGCGCTGCCCTTGCGCCTTGCTGTAGCGCAGTGCCGCCAGCGTATCGGCGGTCTCGCCCGACTGTGAGACGAACACGGCAAGGCCGTTGTCCGGCATCGGCGCTTCCCGGTAGCGGAACTCGGACGCGATGTCGGTTTCCACCGGCACGCGGGCGTAGCGTTCCAGCCAGTACTTCGCGACCACGCCAGCGTAATAGGCCGTGCCGCAGGCACTGATCGTCACCCGCGAAATCTTTGCGAGATCGATGCCGAGATCCGGGAACACGACCTTACCCTCGGCCATGTCGATATAGTTCGCCAGCGTGTGGCTGATGACCTCGGGCTGCTCGTGGATTTCCTTGGCCATGAAGTGGCGGAAGTTACCCTTGTCGACCAGCAGCGAACTGGCCACCGACTTGATGATCGGGCGATCGACGGTGTGGCCGGTGATGTCGTAGATCTTCGCGCCTTCACGCGTCAGCACCACCCAGTCGCCGTCCTCGAGGTAGGTGATCGAGTCGGTGAACGGCGCCAGCGCGATGGCATCGGAGCCGAGATACATCTCGCCCGCGCCATGGCCGATCGCCAGCGGCGGCCCCTGCCGCGCGCCGATCATCAGGTTGTCGTGGCCGGCGAAGATGATGCCGAGCGCAAATGCGCCCCTCAGCCGCGCCAGCGACAGGCGCGCGGCTTCGACCGGCTCATGCCCCTGGGACATGTACTCGGTGACGAGATGCAGAACCGTCTCAGTATCGGTTTCGGTGACGAACTCATGGCCCTTGGCCGTCAGCTCGGCGCGCAGCTCCTGAAAGTTCTCGATGATGCCGTTATGGACAACAGCAACCTTGTCGTTCATGTGCGGATGCGCGTTGCGCTCGACCGGTCTGCCATGTGTCGCCCAGCGCGTATGGCCGATGCCCGCCCGCCCCTGCAGCGGATGGTTGGACAACCTCAGTTGCAGGTTCTTCAGCTTGCCTTCCGCCCGCCGACGGTCGAGATGACCGTTCTCCACGGTCGCGATGCCAGCCGAATCGTAGCCGCGGTATTCCAGCCGCCGCAGGGCGTCCACCAGATCCTCTGCGACCGGCTTCGAGCCAAGAATGCCCACGATCCCGCACATGCCGAGTCAGGTCCCTCGCTATTAACTGTTGCGAACGTGCTACAGCGTTGAGACAACTCACACAACTCAATCTATATTTCTTGGTTTTTCCCGCTTAGGAGCTTTTTGCGGCCTTCCTGCGCTGCATCATGGCACGGAACTTGGTTGCCCATCCTTCGTGCACGTCCTGGGTGCTGCGCTCGACCGCCAGGGCGCCGGCGGGGACGTCCTTGGTGATGACGCTGCCCGAGCCGACGAATGCGCCATCGCCGATCCTGATGGGCGCGACCAGCGCACTGTTGGAACCGACGAACGCGCCCGCCCCGACCTCCGTGCGGTGCTTGAAGAATCCGTCGTAATTGCAAAAAATCGTTCCCGCACCGATGTTTGCGCCTTCACCGACACTGCCGTCACCGAGGTAGGCGAGATGGTTCGCCTTGGCACCCGGTTCCATCCTGACGTTCTTCACCTCGACGAAGTTGCCGATCTTCACGCCCTGCCCCAGATCCGCCCCGGGACGCAGGCGAGCGAACGGCCCCACCTCGGTACCGGGTTGCAGACGCGCCCCTTCAAGATGGCAATTGGCGTGGATCACCACATTGTCCTCGACCACGACCCCTGGGCCGAAGAATACGTTGGGTTCAATCGTCACATCCCGGCCGATTCGCGTGTCGTGGCTGAACCACACGGTATCCGGCGCGATCAGGGTGGCACCCTCGGCCATCACCTCGGCCCGCTTGCGGCGCTGGAATACAGCTTCACCAACGGCAAGCTGATTGCGTGAGTTGATGCCGAGCACCTCCTCCTCCGGACAGCGGGTGGCAGCAACGCGCCCACCCGCCTGCCGGGCCAGTGCAACGGCTTCCGTCAGATAGTATTCGCCCTGCGCATTGGACGTGCCGATCCGATCCAGCAGCGCCAGCATGGTCTCGCCGCGAAAGGCCATCACGCCCGAGCAGCAGAACGTGATCGCCCGCTCCGCCTCGGTGGCGTCCTTGTGCTCGCGGATGGCCAGCAAGTTGCCGGCCTCGTCACACAGCATGCGGCCATAGCCAGTCGGATCGGCTGCCTCGAAGCCCAGCACCGCAAGCGGCGTGGCGGCGTCGAGACCAGCCGTCAGCGTCGCCAGCGTGTCTGCCGTAATTAGTGGCGTGTCCGAAAACAGCACCAGCACGTCGCCATCATGCACCGCGATTGCCGCGCGCGCCGCCAACACCGCATGGGCCGTGCCAAGCTGCTGCTCCTGCACGAAAATCTCCGCCCCCGGCACCTTGGCCAGCGCTTCGGTGCGCACTGCATCCATATCCGGGCCAACCACCACTGCGATGCGGCTGGCGCCAAGACCACCGGCCGCGCCGAGCACATGCCCCAGCATGGACAGCCCACCGACCTTATGCAGCACCTTCGGCGTGGCCGACTTCATCCGCGTGCCTTTGCCGGCCGCCAGCACAATCGTGAGAAGGGAGCGAGAAGTCATCGAATATCACCGGCTGCTGAGCGTGAAGAGCGTGAGCGTGTGTTACGCCTGGAGGCCGCGAACGCATAGCGCGTCATCCGATATTCGGCGACGCGCAAGTCCGGGCACGGTGTCCCAACGCTGCACAACATGCAAGGCGCAGCCACCTCCGCGCGCAGTCAATCATTTGTTGCAATTGGAAACTTTCCACAGGCAGGCGACGCCTGCGCCGTCTCATTCGTTGACCCGGGAACCGGACTCAGCGGACCGTCCTACGGAACCGAATCAGCCCGACTGCCGCGCCAAAAGGGGAGAAGCGCGGCGGGCGATCGCAAGAGACGACCA
>JAEZBU010000011.1 GCA_023426855.1 Pseudomonadota bacterium
GCGGTGAGGATGCCGTAGTCCCGCATAACGCCGACGATTTCGGGGCCGCGAGAAGCAGCGAGCAGGCGGGTCAACTCCTGATGGATGCGCTCGCTCGACAATTGAGCGAGGCCGTTGCGCTGGCGGACAGCGGCAGCCAAGCTCGGACCGTCCGGATCTCCTGCTGCATAAACGGCGGTCATTCGAAAGAACCGCAGGATTCTCAGATAGTCCTCACGTATGCGCTCGTCGGCATCGCCGATGAAGCGAACGCGGCGCGCCTGGAGATCTGCATAACCCTGCAATGGGTCGTGCACGGCTCCGCTGGCGTCGCAGTACAGCGCGTTCATCGTGAAGTCGCGCCGTCGCGCGTCGGCGGCCCAGTCATCGGTGAACGCGACGGTGGCGTGCCGCCCGAAGCTCTCCACGTCCTCACGTAGGGTTGTGACCTCGTAAGGTACATGCTCCGCAATAAGCGTAACCGTGCCGTGCTGGACACCTGTCGGTATTGCCTTGAGACCAGCGTCGGCCGCGAGCCTCATAACCTGTTCAGGCGGAGCCGGTGTCGCCAGATCGACGTCGGTGACGGGCAGGCCGAGCAGGGCGTTGCGGACAACGCCGCCGACCGCGCGGACCTCTACGCTGGCTGCCTTGAACGCATTAAAGACGGCTCGCGTCTCCTGACGCTTCAGCCACTCCGCGTCACTCAGGTTTGGCGGCGAAGCGCTGCCCGGCGACATCTGCGAACATCCCTATTTGATTTCGCCCGGCTGGATCTTGCCATCGCGGAACACTGGCGGCTGGTAGGTTTGCCCTGGCTTGCCACCCGACGTCGAGCCGAAGATGACGAGTGTGATTACGACCAGGGCCGCACCAGCCGCGACCAGCCAGACGAGTGGCGCGTCATCGAGCAGCTTGACCTCGCCCTCGCCACCATCCAGGCGGTGACGCAGGTAGATGTAGGCCACATAGAGGATCGTCGGCAGCAAGAACAAAAGCATGTTCTCGATGACAATTCGGATCATTCTGCCAACATCCTTTCGTGCAGGTTCTTTATGATTCCTGCGGTTGCACCCCAGATATAGCGATCTCCGAACGGCATTGCATAATGATGACGCAGCCGGCCGCCCTTCCACTCGCGCGTATGCTTGTGGTGGTTGGCTTCATCCATCAGGAAGGCGAGCGGGACCTCGAACGTATCGGCAACTTCGGATGGGTCCGGCGTCAGCACGAAATGCGGATCGATCAGCGCAACCAGCGGCATGATGTGGAACCCGGTGCCCGAACGATAGCTGTCCAGGTAGCCGAGTGGCTCGATGTACTTCGCTTCCAGGCCAACTTCCTCGTAAGCTTCGCGCAGTGCGGCGGCGGTCGCGCCAGCGTCCGTACCTTCGACCTTGCCGCCTGGAAAGGCGATCTGGCCGGCATGCGTTGGCAGCCGCTCCGCTCGCACGGTCAAGAGCACGGACAACTGCGCGCGGGCGATGATCGGCACCAGTACGGCCGCTGGCCGTGGCGGGTCCATGAGCGCCAGATCGGTCAGGAAGTCCGGATTGAGGTCGAAGTCGCTGCGGCCCCAGCTTCGCCCGGTGCGCGGATCGAAAATCGCCTCGCTCGGTGTCTCCGACAGGTGCGCATGCGCATACTGCCGGAACTCGGTGGCGGTCATTTCGGATAAGCGCTGTGTGATAATACTCGGCATGGCCGCAACATGGCCTTTTGCCGGCAATATGGCAACAATCGGCCATGCCGGCGCGGGTAACATCGCCGGCATGGTCTGTTTCCTCTACACTCTATTCGGCCGCCGCCCTGTGCGTAGCCAGAACCTGATCGGCGAGCCGTCCGGTGATTTCTGTCAGATGGTCGAACCTGGCCGTGAACGTGCCCACGCCTGCGGTCACCGAACGTAGCTCGACGATCAGATCATCCATCTCCGATTCGGGTATGTGGGCCTGGACGACATCCCAGCCAGGCCATCCGGGACGACTGTCGAAGCCGAGGATCTGGCCTCTGCGTTGCGGGATGATACCGTTGATCTTCGCGGTTGCCTCGGATGGGATCGCGATGTCGACAGACATGACCGGTTCAAGCAGGACCGGATTGCATTGCGGCATGCCTTCGGACATCCCGATCCGGCCGGCTTGTCGGAAGGCCATGTCGGAGGAGTCGACGGTGTGGTAGCTGCCGTCGGTCAGGGTCACCGCGACGTCGACCACCGGAAAGCCGAGCGGCCCCTGCTTGAGATAATCCTCGACGCCGATTTCGACCGACGGAATAAACTGCCGTGGCACCACCCCGCCGGTGATCGTCTCGGAGAACTGAAATCCCGATCCACGCGGCAGCGGGGCGATATCGATGACCACATCGCCGAACTGGCCATGGCCGCCGGATTGTTTTTTATGACGTCCACGGACGGTCGCGCTCTTGCGGATTGTTTCCTTATAGGGGATCTGCCGCCGTTGTTTTTCGACGGTGACGCCGTATTTCCGGTTGAGACGCTCCAGCGCGACGCGCAGATGCATCTCGCCCTGGCCCAGCAACACAAGCTGATGCGTATCGGGGTTGTGATCCACCGACAACGAGCTGTCTTCCTCGATCAGCTTCGCCAGTGCGGCCGACAGTTT
>JAEZBU010000022.1 GCA_023426855.1 Pseudomonadota bacterium
TTCAACGTCCGCCGTAGCGGTGCGGCACCCGAAGATATCAGCGCTGCAACGGATATGATCTTGAAGGCGCAGCGGCCGGTGCTTTTCATCGGTCACGGCGTGACGCTGTCCGAAGCCAGCAAGGAACTCACCGAACTCGCGCAGCGCTTAGGGATTCCGGTCATCAGCTCGCCGAATGGCATGGGCTGCCTGGACATGACCGATCCGCTTTCGGTGGGCTTTATCGGCCGCAACGGCGCGTATCCGGCCAACCAGGCTGGACGTTACGCCGATCTCGTAATCGCAATCGGAGCGCGCTTCGACGATCGGTCGTCGTCGTCATGGCTGCCCGGCTATTCCTGGAATTTCGGCACCGCGAAACTCATTCACGTTGATGTCGATCACGCCGAACTGGGCCGCAACTACGTTCCGGACATCGGCATTCTGGCGGATGCCCGCACCTTCCTGCAGCAGCTTCTCGCCGAGATCGAACGCCGCAATCCGCCGCGCGACCGGCTGAGATCCTGGCAGGCAGACATCAAGGGATGGCGCGAGCAATGGGAGGACTACATCCGCCCGAACTTCGATCTGCACACCACGCCGATCCGACCTGAACGCGTGGTCGCCGATCTGCGTGCGGTGATGCCGGACGACGCGATCCTGTCGCTCGACTCAGGCGTGCACCACAATTGGTTCATGCAGTTCTGGAACGCGCGCCGGCCGCAGACAATGCTGAATACCTGGGGTTTCTCAGGCATGGGTTTTGGGCCAAGCGCCATTCTGGGCGCGAAGCTCGCGGCCCCGGATCGCCCGGCGATTTCCGTGTGCGGCGATGGCGGCTTCACGATGGTGCCGCATGTGTTGTGCACGGCGGTCGAATACAACATCCCGGCGATCTGGGTTGTGTGGAATAATTTCGCTTGGTCGGCTATTCGCGACATTCAATATGGCCTTTTCAAAGGCCGCGAATTTGGTACGGCATTTTATCAGGGCGAAAATAATAATCCGTATAATCCGGATTTCGCTGCGTGGGCGCGCGCATGCGGTGTCGAGGGCATCACGGTGACGAAGTCGGAGGATTTCAAGGGCGCGATGGAGCATGCCATCAAGCTCAACAAACCTGTGCTGCTCGATGTGCACGTCGATGCCGAGGTTCGGCCGCCGGCGACTGGCACCTGGGCGCTGCCGCCGATCCCACACAAAGAACCTGTGTTCGGCAAGCCGTATCTTCCAGCGGGCGAGTGACGGCGGGGCTCGAAAACAATGGCGAAGGTACTCGTAACCGGCGCGAGCGGTTTTATCGGATTTGCGGTGGTGGAAGCGCTTGCGGCGCGCGGTGATGAAATCATCGCGACGGATCAGGCGATAGGTTCCCGTTTGCAGGCGCTCGCGGCGGCCAATCCAAAAATCAAAACCGTTGCCGGTGAAATTACCGAATGGCCGCATTTCGTGACGCTGTTACAGGATGGCAAGCCCGACAAGATCGTCCATTGCGCCGCAGTGGTGGGCGTGCCGGCGTCCATGGGCGCGCCGACCAATACGTTTCGAATCAATGTGGAAGGCACGATCAATCTGCTGGAAGCCATGCGCCTGTTCGGCGTCAAGCGCATGGTCAATATCAGCACAGATGAGATCTACGGCGTCTTTCAGTCCGACACCATCGATGAAGAGCATGCCTGCCGCCCGACGCTGCCGTACGGAATTTCAAAGTTCGTCGTCGAGCAGGTTTCGCGCGACTATGTGACGGCGCATGGTCTGGACGTGATTCACGCGCGCACGTGCTGGGTCTATGGGCCGTACTATCCGCGCCAGCGCGCGCCGCGTAATCTGTTGGAAGCGGCCATTGCCGGGCAGCCACTGCATCTGCCGGCCGGCAGCGAATTCGCGGTCGATCAGGTGCATATCGACGACGTCGTGCAGGGCGTACTGCTTGCGCTCGATAAGCCGAAGCATCGCTACGACGCCTACCACATCACCAGCGGTGTTGCGACGCCGCTCCGCGATGTCGTCGCAATCATCAAGGAGCGCCTGCCACAAGCCGAATTATCCCTCGGTCCGGGGACTTTGAAATTTCCGGATGGAATGGACATGGTGCGCAAGGGCGCAATGTCGATTACGCGCGCTCGGGAAGAACTCGGCTATGCGCCGCGCTACGACATGCGCTCTGGTCTCAACGGCTGGATTGATCTGCTGCTGACGGGCAAAGGCTGAAATCACGTCACGCTGCCCGGCGCGGGAGAAATATCACCTCCTGGGTCTATGATTTTTCTCGGTCAGCCCGCGTCGTACCCGGTTTCCAGGAACTGCAGGGGAATTAGCTAGCAATCACCTGGACCGGCACATGCGCCGGTGTCGTCGTGGCGCCGCGTTCGGTTGATGGCGGCTCGGCGGATCCCGATACGATCATGCGGAGTATCTCGTCGTGTGACGTGTCTTCGATGCGGCGCGAGGCCACGAAACGTCCGGTTTTCAGAACGGTGATGCGCTGGCTGTGCTCGAATACGTGATTGATGTTGTGGCAGATCATCAGCACCGCCAAGCCCTGCGTACGCATCTCGCGGACGAGATCATAAACCTTGCGCGTTTCCTCGACGCCAAGCGCCGCCGTGGGTTCATCGAGGATCACGACCTTTGCGTTGAACGCAACGCTACGCGCGATCGCGATGGATTGACGTTGACCGCCGGACATGGTGCGCACCTTTTGCCGGATCGACGGAATGTTGATCTTCAAGCGACTGAGCAGCGTGCGCGCGTTGGTTTCCATTTTGCGCAGATCAAGAAAGAATTTTAATGGCCCGCTTAGCGTCAACTCACGACCCAAATAAATATTCGACGCCACGTCGAGATTATCGGCGAGTGCGAGGTCCTGATAAACTGTTTCAATCCCGAGCGCTTTCGCGTCGCGCGGTGAATTGACTTCGACCTCTCGACCATCAAATCTGATGGTTCCGGAATCGCGCTGCACCGCCCCCGCCAGAGCCTTGATAAGCGTCGACTTGCCGGCGGCATTATCGCCCACGAGGGCGTGCACCTCTCCGCTATAGATATCGAGATCAACATCGGCCAGCGCCTGGACGCCGCCGTAACGTTTGGAGATGCCGCGCATTGAAACAAGTGGCGTGATCATCAGGTCCATATCCTTCTCCATGGGCCCGTCGAAAGCGGGGACGTTCAGCGTCCTGTGAAACGTGAAGGCAGCTCCGATGCCACCGCCTTCACTCTGTTTGCTTTAAGTCATCAGACTTTGCCGACGGACTTGTCCCACGATGGAATCGCCCGGTCTTCCGGAGTCTTGGAAACGGAGCCCACGTTATTCTTGTCGATGATGAACACCGGCAGCATGATTTCCGCTGGTACTTTTTCGCCCTTCAAGTGCTTGGCTGCAGCCTGTACCGCCAGATATGACTGGTCATGGCCAGAGAAATCGGCGGTGGCGAACATCTTGCCTTCCGCGATGGCCTGGATGGCATCCGGAATGCCGTCAATTCCTACAACCTTCGTTTTTCCACCACGCCCAGCAGCATGCAGCGCCTCGACAATGCCGACGGCCATATCGTCGTTCGCAGACACGACTGCGTCGATCTCTGGAAAACGCTGCATCAGATTTTCGAAAACCTGTGTTGCCGGCAGGCGGCGATACAGACCCGGCTGTGACGCAAGCACTTCAATCCCTGGATTTTCCTTCACCGCTTTTTCAAAACCGAGTTTGCGCTTTTGTGCCGTGAATGCGGCCGGGACGCCGTCGATGTGGACGACCTTGCCTTTGCCGCCCATCGAATTGAACAGATACTTGCACATTTCGTACTCGAACACTTCGTCATCCGAACCGATGTAGGTGACCTGTTCGATATCAGTCATGCGGTTGTTGTAGCCGATGACCGGAATGCCCGCCTTATTGACCTTCTGGATGCTGGGTACGAGCGCCTTGAAGTCGACAGGCACGAAAACAAAGGCGTCGGGCTTCTTGACGATCCAGTCTTCGACGAGTCGTGTCTGCTCTTCTATGTTGTCGGGCTTTGTCGGGGCTACGACCTCAAGATCGAGATTGAGATCCTTCGCGGCTTTTTCTGCCCCGATGCGGCAAGCTTTCCAAAATGGATTGGTGACGTTTTTCACGAAGAACGCCACCGTCGGCTTCTTCGCCTGGGCGAAGACCGAGCCGGACGGAAGTGTGCCAAGGGTCGCGGCGGCGCCTGCAACGGCTGCGCCGGTCGTGAATTGTCTGCGGGTGATCTTCTTATTCATTTCGTTTCCTCCACTGACTTGGTTTTATTTTTTATTATGATGCACCGGCGGCTTTGCCGATGCGTCCGCCGACGATTTGATCGGCGAATACGGAAATGAGAATGATCAAGCCCAAAACACCTGCTTGCCAGAACGTGTTAATGCCAAGCAGGTTCATGCCGTTGAGGACCAGAGCGAGAATGAGCGCGCCGACAGCAGTGCCCGCGATTCCGCCGACGCCTCCGAACAACGACGTGCCACCCAGACAAACTGCGGCAATGGCTGGGAGTAATTGTTCTTCACCCAGACTGATGTCGGCGGCGTTTGTGCGCGCGACGGCGACAAGCCCCGCGATGCTCGCCATCAGACCGCTGATCGCATAAACGAAGACAAGCCGTCGTTTCACCGGCATGCCCGACAGCCGGGCTGCAACCGGATTTCCGCCGATCGCATAAATGCCGCGACCGAGCGGGGTCCGATGCAGCAGCACATGCAGCGCGCAAAACACGCCGAGCATGATCACGACAGGAACGGGGATGGGCCCCATGAAGCCCGCGCCGATATAGCGGAAACTCTCAGGCATACCGTAGATCACTTCGCCTTGCATGAAGACGTAAGCCAGGCCGTTGGCGATCCAAAGCATGCCGTATGTCACGATAAAAGCGGGTATTTTGGCGTAGGCGACGAGCGTTCCGTTGACGACGCCGCACGCGATGCCGGCGGCGAGTGCTGCGAGGACGCCGAGGACTGGATGGCCGGCGACGATCAGAGATGCCGAGAGACAGGCCGTCAGTCCCAGCACGGACCCGACCGAGAGATCGATGCCGCCAGTGAGCACCACCAATGTAAGTCCGGCCGATAGCAGGAACAGCGGAGCTGCGTGGCGCAGGACGTTTATGAAATTCGACCAGGTCAAAAAATATGGACTGAGAATGGAGAGCGTAACGACGATAAGCGTCAGGGCAAGGATGCGGGATACGACGACGAACATGCGGTCGGGCGTCAGCCCGAAATAATCGCCGATCGATACGTTGCGATTGGTGCGAGCAACTTCCATCGTCATTGATTGTGTCCCCGGAGCGAATCGAGACTGACGGCGAGAATGATGACGATGCCGACCACGGCGACTTGCCATTCCGTCGAGACGCCCATCAGATTTAGACCGTTACGCAGAACGCCGACCGCAAGCGCGCCCATGACCGTGCCGACAATCCCGCCACGACCTTTCTCGAACGAGGTGCCGCCGAGAATGACCGCGGCGATCGCGTCGAATTCCAGTCCGACGCCGATCGTCGGATGCGCGGCGTTCATGCGCGCCGTCATGATGAAAGAGGCGAGAGCGGCCAGTGATCCGGCGTAGACGTAAACCAGAACCTGATAGCGTTTCGCTGGGCTGCCTGAGAGGATCAGCGCGCGCCGGTTGCCGCCGATTGCAAAAGTATAGCGGCCGAATTTCGTGTGATAGAGCAGTACGTAGGTCAGCGCGAAACACGCGGCTGTTGCCCAGAGCGGCACCGGGAGGCCGAGAAATACGCCATCGTTGAACAAGCGAACGTAGTCCGGCAGACCAGTGACCGAGTTTCCACCCGTAAGCACCATCGCGATCGATTGCGCGATACCGAATGCGCCGAGCGTAACGACGAACGGCGGCATCTCCACATAGGACACGAGCGTACCGTTGACCGCACCGAACGTTGCGCCGATGAGCAAGGCCACGAAAAGCGCGATGATCAGCGGCCACCCGGCGACGACCATCATCGCCATGACGACGCCGCACAGTCCGAGCACCGGGCCGAGGCTGAGATCGATCCCCTCCGTGAGAATGACCATCGTCATGCCGAACGCGACGATGCACAGCACGGCGACCTGCAGCGCGATGTTGGTGAAGTTTGCGAAGGTGAAGAATTCCGGCGTTGATATCGTCAGAATGATCGACATCAGAACCAGCAGATAGACGGCGCCCGGCAGCCTGGAAAGAAACGCCAGAATGGCCGATTTTTGCAGCAATTGCGGGTGTGGCTGCGCCTGGCTTTGAGCGGAGTTCATTGCCAAATCTCCCGGTGGGCGCGCATCCAATCCGCGAAAGACTGGACACCGGCTTCAAGGCTGAGTGCTGGCCGCCAGCCGGTGTCGTTAAGCAGGCGGTTGCCGGCGAGTGGACCGCGCATACGGGTATGGTCGGTCCAGGGCGCCGTGCCCGGGCCGACCTCAATGTCGGCTTTCGGCACCGCGGCTTTCACTGCGCTCACAACCTGACTGGTGGAATAATTGACGCCCGATCCGAGATGGTAGGAATCGTGATTGAGCGCCTTGGCATCGACAGCGGCGAGCAGCCCGGCAGCCACATCGCTGACATGCGTATAGCTTGCTGCGAAATCAGCGCCGCTGACCTCGCGCACTGGAATGCCCATGAGCGCGCATTTCAGGAAATAGGGAATCGGGCCGCGCGGGTTCTCGCGCTGCATCGGGACGAGTGGCTGCCCATAAACCCACGAAATACGCATATTTGCGGCAGCAACGTCGAATTGCGAGCGATACATGGTGGTCAGCAATTCGCCGCAGAATTTCGTCGTACTGTAAATGTTGCTGACATTGGGACTGCGGTGCTCCGGGACGGATTTCGTGACGTCGGTCGCGTCCTGGAAGACTGAGCCGGTGCTGACATTGAGGATGCGCCGCCAGCGCTGTGTGCGGGCCAGTTCCAGCAGTATCGCAACGGAACCGACATTGACGTTCACGGCGTTGAGCGGATCCGGCCGGCAGTACACCTCATTTGGGATAGCTGCCGTGTGGACGCAGGCGTCGATGGCATGCGTGGCGGCGAGTTCCTGAATGCTCGCCGGGGCAGTCAGGTTGCACCGTACCCAGGTCACATCACCGATGATCGATTGCGCGTCTCGCTCGCGAAATGTGCCGCGATATTGCGCGACGACCGGTCTTCCTTGAGCTGCCGCCTGACGGACCAACTCGAAGCCAACGTGTCCCATCGAGCCGGTGATCAGAAGGGCCATCGCGACACCACACGCGTTGGGACAGGCAGAAAGATGCCGTGAACAGGCCGATCGCTCGTCGATCGCGCAGGCATCGGTCTCCTCCCTCTCCCGCTATAATTTTTATATTATGGGAGTGAATTTCTGAGTGTGAAAATTGGTCGATGCCGCTCCGTCTGTCAACGTCGAAGTTTGCCGGCTCGTCAGTTTCTGGTGCGTCCTGGGACGAGAGCGTCAGGGCGCGCGTGTAAAACCAAATTCCTCGGAGAGTTTCTCGGCTCTCTCGCGCACCAGCTTTGACTTGTTCTGCAGCGCTGCGATCGATAGGCGCCAAACCGGACCGGACAAGCCGATCGCGCCGATGACTTGCCCTGAAAAGTTGCGGACGGCGACTGCAACGCAACGCACTTCCGCGTTGAACTCGCCGTCGTCGAACGCGATCTCGTTTTTGCGGACTTCCTCGATCTCTCGGCGCAAAAGATCGGGATCGGTGATTGTTTTCGGCGTGAAGGCAATAAACGACCGCCGCTTCAGATAATCCTCGAACTGGTGCGGAGGCAGTGACGCCAGCAGCATTTTGCCGAGCGCCGTTGAATGCGCTGGCCTCACGACGCCCGCGCGCTCTGCAAGCTGGAACGCGCCGCGGCCCGCGGTCTTGGCCAGCACAACGACATCATCGCCGGAGCGGACTGCAAAGTGGCTGCTTTCGTGGGTCGCTGCGGAAAGTTCTTCCAGGATTGGTGTCGCCAGCGCGACCATCTCGGTTTCATCAAGCGCGCTGGCGGCCAGCGTGAAGAGCGGGCGGCCGATGCGATAAGCCTTGCTGCCCGGCATTTGCCGCAGATAGCCGAGCACCATCATTGTCTTCACGAGATGGAAGGTGGTGCTGTTATGCAGCCCGACCTGCCGACTTAAGTCGCCCAGCCTGATGCCTTCCCGATGGCGGGCAACCTCTTCGAGAATTGCGAAGGCGCGCTCTATCGATTGCACGCCGCCGCTGCGTTCTTTTGTGTCCGCGCCGGTGGCAGGCAGGTTTTCATCATCGACGGCTGGTGGCGCATTTTTCGCTCGGGCCATCGGGGGGGCTCCACCGTTACAGGTTGAATACGACCAGTCGCTCTTCAGTCATATCTCGGATTGCAAATTTGGGGCCTTCGCGACCAATGCCGCTGTCCTTTACCCCGCCGTAGGCGAGTTGATCCGTGCGCCACGTCGAGCTGCCATTGAGAATGACACCGCCGGTGCGAATTTCGCGAACGGCGCGCATCGCCAGTTCCAATGACTTGGTGAAAATCCCGCACTGCAAGCCGAAACGGCTGGCGCTGATGTGCTGGAAAACATCGCCGATATCGGAGAATTTCTGAACGCCGACGACCGGGCCGAATACCTCATCGCACGACACTTTCATCTGCGGTGAGACGTCGGCGAGCACGGTTGGCGTGACTTGTGCGCCGTCGCGGTGTCCGCCGGTCATAAGGCGTGCGCCCTGGCTGACCGCATCCTTGATCCAGCTTTCGATGCGGATTGCGGACCGTTCGTCGATAACGGTGCCGACGTCGGTTTGCACATCCATCGGATCACCGACTTTCAGCTTTTTCACCTCCGCGGTGAGGCGCGCGAGGAAAGCGTCGTACAGGCTTTCGTGAACAAAAACGTTCTGTACCGAAATGCAACTTTGCCCGGCGAGCCGCATGGAATTGCGCGCGCAAATCGGGGCGGCTTCTTCGATCGAGGCATCGGAGGCGACGATCACTGGGCCATCGCCGCCGAGTTCGAGCGCCACGCGGCGCAAGCCCGAGACCGCCTTGATCTCGGCGCCGACGTGCGTCGAGCCGGTGAAGGTTATGAAATCGACGCGCGGATCACGAACGAGCGCGGGCCCGACGATGTCGCCGTATAGGACGTTGACCGAACCCGGTGGGGCACCGGCGTCGACGAATAGTTCGGCCAGCATATGCACGACGCCGGGCGATTGCGGCGGTGCCTTGAGTACGATGCTGTTGCCGGCTGCCAATGCAGGCGCGATCTTGTGGCAGGCGAGATTGAACGGCGCATTGAACGGCGTGATGCCGGCGACAACGCCGACAGGAAACCGCAGCATGATGGCGATCTTGCCGGCGCCCGTCTGGGAACCTTCGATCGGCACCTGCTCGCCCTCAATACGCACGGCCTCCTCCGCCGACAGTTCGATCGTATCCTGGGATCGCACGACCTCGCCGCGCGCATCCTTGATCGCCTTGCCGGTTTCGCGTGTCATGACTTCAGCGATCGCGTCGGCGCGCTCGAGCAAAAGCGCCTTGACCCGCCGCAGCAACGCGGCGCGTTCATAGCCGGGCATCGCTGCCATGACGGTTTTTGCGGCTGTGGCGGCTTTCAGTGCTGCATCGAGATCCGCCATCGACGAGCGCGGTGCGCGGGCGACCACCTGCTTGCGGTATGGATCCTTGACTTCAAGATGTTCCTCAACTGCGCACCACTGGCCATTGATAAGGTTTGGAATTGTACGCACTGTGCTGCTGGGCGTTTTTGCAGCATTCGTCGCCATATCCAGTGCTCCCTGATTGGAGTGCGCCGCCGACGTTCGCGCGTGGGCCGCGCAAGGTCTCGCTGTTAGCTTTGGAACTTGTATCTCACATAGTGAAACGTCAATTCATATTTTCGGCCGAAGTCCGACGCGCCTCCGATCGGTCAGAGGCTTGGATCGCCGGTGGGATGCGGGTGATTGAATCTCAGAATATGGGTTGACTTCGCACAATGTGAAAAATAGGGATTGTGAAAACGCGCAAAAAAGCGCGACCAGCCTCGGGGCCTTCAGGAGGCTAACCATGGGGAGACGCCATTGACCCTTGAAAACGTCCTTGTCACAGGCGGCGCAGGAAGGCTGGGCACCTATGTCGTCGATCGCTTGGCGGGTAGCTGCAATCTGAGTGTGCTGGACATCAAGCCGCTCGATGCCGAACGCGCCGCCAAGGTTCAGCAGGTCAATGTCAGCATCACGGACTATGCCGCGCTATGCGAAGCGTTTGCCGGCCAGGATGCGATTATCCACTTGGCCGCCATTCCCAACCCACGCTCGGCGCCTGCGGACGTCACGTTCAATAACAACGTCCAGGGCGCCTGGGCGGTGCTTCAGGCGGCCGAGGATGCCGGGGTTAAACGCGTCATCGTGGCGTCCAGCGATTCTGTGTTTGGACTATCCTATAATCCGCCGGACTGGCCGCCAAAATACTTGCCCGTCGATGAAGCGCATCCGACCCGGCCGACCGAATTTTATTCCTTGAGCAAATACGTCACCGAAACGATCAGCGAAAGCTACGCGCACCGCAAAAAGCTTCAGGTGCAGGTTATTCGGCCGGTTCATATTGTTTTTCCACCGGAATATCCAGAATTGGAATCGCGCGGCAGTGATCCGCAGAACTATCATTTCTGGGCCTACGTTTCGCCCGAGGATGTCGCGCAGGGGTTCGATCTTGCGGTCCGTTCCGACTACAAGGGATATGAGGTCTTCACGATATCTGCCGGAAACGGCCTCAATCCGCGTCCGACGCTGGAAATGGCCAAGGAGCGCTGGGGCGTGCTTCCCGAAATTCGCAAACCTGAGATTTTTCAGAACGATCCGTTCGCTTCTGTCATGGACATCAGTAAAGCGCGCGATCGATTAGGCTATCAGCCGACCAGCGATTGGCGGAAAATGCGGGCCGCTATCTCGCGATAATGAAATTGCGCAACGAAAAAGGGGAATAAACGGCATGGTCGCGAATGCAGACTTCGCAATCAATTCCTATTCCTACACGCTGGATCATACGGCGCGGCAATTTCTCGATAGGCTGGCCGATCGCGGCTTCGTTGAATTCGAACTGATGATGTATCCTGGCCATCTGTGGCCCAAGGACATGAGCGCGAAGGCGCGTTCGGAACTACGTAATCACATCGAACGCCGCGGTTTGAAAATCGCGACTTTGAACATGCCCAATATCGACATCAACGTCGCGGGCGCGTCACGCGAAATGCGCGAGTATTCGCTCGACCTTCTGCAGCATCTGGTGGTGTTCGCGGGCGATCTTGGTGTGCCGGGCGTGATCATCGCGCCGGGAAAATCCAATCCGCTTTATTCCATGCCGCGGCAGCAATTGATGGGGCACTTTTTTGCCGCTCTGGATGTGCTTGCGCCGATCGCGGAAAAAAGCGGCACGCAGCTTGTCCTGGAAAACATGCCGTTCACGTTCCTGCCGAAGGTGGAGGATATACTGGCCGCTCTCGACGAATATGGCCGGCCTGATGTTTCCGTGATGTACGATGTCGCCAATGGCTGGTTCGTGAAAGAGGATCTTGGCGAGGCGCTGCGGGCGTGCGCCGGGTCCGGCCGTTTGAAGCTGGTTCATTTCTCCGATACGAACCAGACGCTCTATCGTCACGATGCAGTCGGGCTCGGCACGGTGCCGTTTGCCGATGTTCTGCCGGTTCTAAATGAAATCAATCATACCGCTCGGCCGATGCTGGAAATCATTTCGCATGATGCCGATGCGGGCATCGACGAGAGCGTTCGGCGTCTGGCCGGCATCGGATACGGCACCGCGCGTGCCGACTAAGGCGAGGGAGACTGGTTATGCTGCCCAATAGCGTTGATGTGGTGGTCGTCGGGGCGGGTAATGCCGCGTTCTGTGCGGCGCTTTCAGCGGCCGAACACAATGTCTCCGTTCTGGTGCTCGAACGCTCCCCGCAATCCGAGGCAGGCGGCAACAGCCGCTTCACTGCCGGCGCGATCCGTTGTGTTTATGACGGCGTTGACGACCTCAAGGCGTTGATGCCGGATCTGACTGCGGAGGAAATTGCGAATACGGATTTCGGCTCATATACCGAGGAACAGTTTCTCGACGATATGGCCCGCGTTACCGAATATCGCACTGATCCGGAGTTGACCGAAATTCTGGTCAGGCGCAGCCGCGAAACGATGCGTTGGATGCGTGGAAAAGGCGTGCGTTTCCAGCCGATCTATGGCCGGCAGGCGTTCAAGGTCGATGGCAGGTTCAAGTTCTGGGGTGGGCTGACAATCGAAGCTTGGGGCGGTGGTCCTGGTCTGGTCGATGCGCTCACGACGTCTGCGGGCAAGAATGGCGTTACGGTCGCCTACGAGGCGCGCGCTATGGCGTTGGAGCAGGATGACAGCGGCAGCATCACCGGTGTCCGCGTGCGCCATGGTGGCAAGACACAGACTGTGAAGGCGAAGGCCGTCGTCCTGGCTGCCGGAGGTTTTCAGGCCAACACGGAGTGGCGTACGCGCTATCTTGGCCCAGGTTGGGATCTCGCCAAGGTGCGCGGTACACGCTTCAACACCGGTGACGGCATTCGCATGGCGCTCGACGCCAGCGCGCAGCCGACCGGCAATTGGTCGGGTTGCCACGCTGTCGGATGGGAGCGCAATGCGCCGGCTTTCGGGGATCTGGCGGTTGGCGATAATTTCCAGAAACACAGCTACCCGTTCGGCATCATGATCAATGCCAATGGCGAACGGTTCGTAGATGAAGGTGCCGATTTCCGAAACTACACCTACGCGAAGTATGGTCGTGTCATTCTCGCTCAACCGGGGCAATTTGCCTGGCAGGTTTTCGACAAGAAGGTGCTGCACCTCCTGCGCGACGAGTATCGCATCAAGCAGGTCACGAAAGTTTCGGCGCAGACGCTGGAAGAGCTGGCGTCTAAACTCGAGGACGTCAATCATGCCAAGGCGCTTGAAACGATGAAGGCTTACAACGCCGCGGTGATGGCCGAAGTGCCGTTCAATCCTAACGTCAAGGACGGGCGCGGAACCCGTGGCCTCGTGGTGAATAAATCCAACTGGGCAAATACTCTCGACGAGCCGCCGTTCGAAGCCTACGCCATTACCTGCGGCATTACCTTTACGTTCGGCGGGGTAAAGATCGACACGTCAGCTCGTGTCATAGATACGGATGGCGCGCCAATTCCCGGCCTTTTTGCAGCCGGTGAAATGGTGGGCGGAATTTTTTACTTCAATTATCCCGGCGGCACGGGGTTGATGAACGGTGCTGTATTCGGGCGCATCGCCGGTGACAGTGCGGGTGAGCGGGCGCGCGGCCGCAACGCCTGAATATCTGGGGTGATGAGGCGACGGTGAAAACAGAAACTTTCGATGTGGTCGTCGTGGGCGGCGGTGGTGCTGGCTTGGCAGCCGCGATCGAAGCGCGCCGCCTTGGCCGAGATGTCGTTTTGCTGGAAAAGAACGCGCAGTTGGGTGGATCGACCGCGTGGTCGATCGGCTCGATAAGCGCGTCGGCAACGCCGCACCAGATCGCGAAGGGAATCAAGGATAGTCCCGCTGGCCACTACGAAGACATGCCAGGTTTTGCCGGATCTCTGGCCAATCGCGATAATGACGCGTTAAGGCGCATTCTATGCGACGAGATGCCGGAGACGTTTCGCTGGCTGCTGTCGCACGGCGTGCGGTTCTTCGGGCCGATGCCGGAGCCGCCGCATAAACAGCCGCGCATGCATAACGTGCTGCCGAATTCGCGCGCATTTATCTATCACTTGGAACGCGCGGCGCGCCGTGCCGGAGTTGTTATTCGATATAACACGCGCGCGACCTCGTTGTTCGAGGCAGAGGGACGTGTTGCCGGTGTTGATTGTGCGGCGTCCGATGGGGCAGTACGTTTCATGGCGCGCGGCGGCGTTATTCTGGCCGCGGGTGATTTTACCAGTGGTGCCGATCTGAAGCGGCAATACATGGGTGAGCGCGAAGCGGCGGTTTCCGGTGTGAATCCCACAGCAACCGGCGATGGGCAGAAGCTCGCGACGGCGATCGGCGGGCGCATTCTCAATGGTGATCTGGCACTAGGGCCGGAAATCCGCTTCGTCGCGCCGACAAAGCAGAACCTGATTGGCCGCATACCGCCGTGGACGTGGCTGGCGCAGTTCATGGCGTGGTCGTTGCAGAATATGCCGGACGCCATTTTGCGGCCGTTCGTAATGAGCTTTCTGACGACTGCACTGGCGCCTTCTCCGACATTGTTCCAACAAGGGGCGCTGCTGGTCAATCGAGAGGGCCGACGTTTTACGGATGAACTCGGTGAGCCGGCTTACGATATTCCCGCGCAACCGGATGGCGTCGCCTTCATTGTCGTGGACGAGCGGATCGCGGCGAAGTTCTCGGCGTGGCCGCATTTCATTTCGACGGCGCCTGGAATTGCTTACGCTTATATCCCTGACTATCGGCGAAACCGCCCGGATGTTTACGCGGAATCTCCGACGCTGCAGGCGTTGGGTGAAAAACTGGGCGGTGCGCGTGGGAATGGATTGGTTGCGACAGTCGCCGATTATAACGTCGGGCGAAGTGCCGCGGATGGTGAGCGCCCGCCACTGGTCGCGCCGCCGTTCGTTGCGTTGGGGCCGGTTCGCGCCGTGTTCGTGCACAACGAGGGCGGTTTAGCCGTTGATACATCTCACCGGGTGCTTAATTCCAATAACGCTCCGATCCCGGGGCTCTATGCTGCGGGCGCTACGGGACAGGGTGGTTTACTTCTCAAGGGGCACGGACATCATCTCGCCTGGGCATTCGCGTCGGGACGCCGTGCCGGGCGGTTTGCAGCGCTGGACACTGCTTCGCCCGCGACGGTGACGTAGCCGTTTTCAAGATCTAATCGGAAGCCGTACTGAAAAATGACCGCTTCCGAACTACCCCTTCATTCGTCAGAAACCGGAGATGTAATCACCAGAAATACGAGGTCGACGAGGCCGGAATTTTGAATCGTGTGCTCTATGCCAGGTGGTAGATAAATAACATCGTGTTTGCGCACAACGTGGCGCTGGCCGTCAATTTCCATCAGCCCCTCGCCATCGAGGACGTGATAGATCTGCTCCTGTATTTTATGGGTATGTGTGGCGACGTACGCCATCGGCTGATAGCAGGAAATTCTATAATCCAGGTGCGTCGATCCTGCGGAATCGGGTGTCACGAGCGGTTTTGACAGCGCGCCGCCAAAATGATTGGGAAACTCCTTCCACGGCACTTCTGCGATGTTACGTACAATAGCAGAGCGTTTCCCGGCTTCGCGCGATGCTGCGTCTTGTTGCGTCATTTCTGGGGATCCCGATTATAATTGTCGGTCGTCGTGGTACTATATACGCTACGAAGAATTTCGATATCACTTTGCGCGCAATTATCGCGCCAAATAAAATTGTGAAAGTAGGTAGCTGAATGCCGGATCGTATCCTCGAAGGTCAGGTGGCGCTGGTGACTGGCAGCGGTCGCGGCTTGGGGCGTGCGTTTGCCGAGCGCCTGGCGTCCCTCGGTTGCAATATCGTTGTGCATGGCATGCGCGAGGCGGGGCCGTCGGAGTACGGTGGTCAGCTCACGTTGACGGACGTTGCCAAAGAGATCGCGGAGACCCACGGCGTCCGTACGGTGAAGATTCTCGCCGATCTCACGCGTATGGAGGACATCGAGCGGCTGGTGGCAACGGCTAACACCGAATTCGGGGCGATCGACATTCTGGTGCACAACGCGGGTGGAGATATTGCTGCGGCCGGCGGGAAGCCCAATCCGAACGATGTCGTGCACATCAAGGCGGAAGACGTGCGCGCCGTGATCGACCGGAATTTGCTGAGTACGATCTTCGTCTGTCAGCGCGTGGCGCAAGATATGATGGAACGGCGGCGTGGGCGCATTGTCACGATCGGTTCAGTTGCCGGATCGAGGGGGCGCACCAACGCCTCGATTTATGCGACGGCCAAGGCGGCCGCGGCGCACTTCACGCGCTGCCTTGCGGATCAGATGCGCCCTTACGGTGTTGCTGTGAACGTATTGGCGCCGGGCGATACGCGCACCGAGCGCTTTCTCGCGACCCGCACTGTCGATCCTGAACGGCTCGCCGAAGATGGCACGCTCGATCGCGTCGCGACGGTCGATGAAGTCGCGCG
>JAEZBU010000170.1 GCA_023426855.1 Pseudomonadota bacterium
TGCGTGGTTCGTTCACATATAGCAACCTCGCGTGGCTTGGCCTATCGCGGCGCACAACTGTCGAACGCCGAATTGATTTACGCGTTCGTAGAAATAAGTCGGTTCAGCGAGGTGCGATGTCCCGCGCGCGCATGGAAAAACGACGCCACGCCATGGTCGCGCGCCAGATTGCAGCCCGCGGCATCAAGGATGCACGAGTGCTTGAAGCGATGCGCGACGTTCCGCGCCACGAATTCGTGTCGGCGGATTTGCGAGATATCGCCTATGCGGATGAGGCTTTGCCGATCGAAGCCGGGCAGACGATATCGCAGCCCTACATCGTTGCGCGCATGGCCGAACTGGCCGCCATTGCCCCCGAAGACATCGTATTGGAGGTCGGCGCCGGTTCCGGTTACGCGGCTGCGGTGCTGGGACGCCTCGCTCGCCGCGTCTTCGCCATAGAACGGCACGCCGAGCTGGCCAGCCTCGCGCGACATCGCATGTCGGCGTTGGGCTACGGCAATGTCGAAATCGTCCACGGCGACGGCTACCGCGGCTGGCCGGCAGCAGCTCCTTTCGATGCCATTGTCGTTTCGGCAGGCGCCGCCGATATGCCACCTGCCCTGAAGCCACAGCTCAAGATCGGAGGCCGGCTTGTCATTCCCTTGAGCGTGGGTGCGTATCAGTCGCTGATCTGCATTCGTCGCACCGGCGATGACACCTACACCGAGGAGCGGCACGAGCCGGTCGCCTTCGTGCCGCTGGTCGCGGACGACCGGTAGCCGTCGACGCAACGCGCGCACTGAAAACAGTTAGCCATTGACCTCACTATTGTGCGCATGCATAGTTAGCCGTATGCCTAACCATCAAGCGCACCTCAACGAGACATTCCGCGCACTCTCCGATCCAACCCGGCGCGCCGTCGTCGAACAGCTTGGGCGTGGCCCCGCTTCAGTCAGCGATCTGGCCAAACCTTTCGACATGGCGCTGCCGACATTCCTTCAACATCTCAAGATGCTGGAAGACTGCGGTGTAATCCGCACGCACAAAACCGGCCGCGTGCGCACCTGCCAGCTCAAGCCGGAGCCAATCGCCGCCGCCGAACGCTGGCTCGGTGAACAACGCGCGCTGTGGACCCAGCGCCTCGACCAGCTCGACGCCTACCTGGCAACACTCCGGGAAAAGGAAACAGACTGATGACACACGATGTCTTCGATCCCCGCTTTGATCTCGTTCTCGAACGCACGGTCGATGTCCCACCGCACTTGGTTTGGAGAGCCTGGACCGAACCCGCACTGGTCAAACAGTGGTTCACGCCCGCTCCGTGGAAGACCGTCGATTGCGAAATCGACCTGCGCCCCGGCGGCCTCTTCCGCACCGTCATGCGTTCACCGGAAGGCCAGGATCACGAGAACATCGGCTGCTACCTGGATCTCGTAACGAACCAGCGCCTCGTTTGGACCGACATGCTCGGAGCCGGTTATCGCCCACGCTCGGTCGGCCTCGACGAAGGCACGGGGTGTGGGTTCTTCACTGCGCTCCTGCTGCTCGAACCGGCCGGCGCGGGCACGCGATACACCGCGCGCGTGCTGCATGGCGCTGAAGCCGACCGCAAGCGGCACGAGGAGATGGGCTTCCATGATGGATGGGGAACGGCGCTGGATCAGCTCGTTGCCGCCGTGAAGGCGCTGTAAGGCAGTTTCTACCGCAGTTCAGTTCTTGTCGTCCGTATCGAAGTGGAAGACGTGCAGCACGTGATGGATGATCGGCGCCAGCACGACGCCGGTCGCCAACACGATGACGAGGCCAGAGAAGATCGCATAGGAGCCGGCGAACCATTTGCCGGCGTCGGTGTGCAGTTCGCTGACCGGACCCATGCCGGACAGGATCATCGCGGCGTTCACGAAGGCATCGACCGTGCTCATGCCTTCCGTCCACGCATACCCCGCCATCCCCACCAACAACCCGAACACCATGATGGCGACCCAAAGCGCCACCGACTTCGCCATGCGCGTGAGGAAGATACGGCGGGTATCGACATTCTCGAATGAAAATAGTGATCTTCGACGCCGCTTGGCGGCAATTGCGGCGCCTCGAGGCGCCGATTGCTTCTGTCTCGACCTCTGCGCCATCTCCAGGGCCTCGGCTGGATAGCCCGAGCTAGAATCTCAGAACAAAAAGGCCAGCTTTTCAGCTGGCCTTTTTTCAATTCGATGGTCCGATCAATTATCCAGGAAGCTTCTGAGCTTCCGTGACCTGCTGGGGTGCTTCAGTTTCCGCAGCGCCTTGGCTTCGATCTGGCGGATGCGTTCGCGGGTCACCGAGAACTGCTGGCCGACTTCTTCCAGCGTATGGTCGGTGTTCATGCCGATGCCGAAGCGCATGCGCAGCACGCGCTCCTCGCGTGGTGTCAGCGACGCCAGCACGCGGGTTGTGGTCTCGCGCAGGTTCGACTGGATCGCAGCATCGATCGGCAGCACCGCATTGCGATCCTCGATGAAATCGCCGAGGTGCGAATCTTCCTCGTCGCCAATCGGCGTTTCGAGCGAGATCGGCTCCTTGGCGATCTTGAGAACCTTGCGCACTTTCTCCAGCGGCATCGCCAGCTTCTCGGCCAGCTCTTCCGGGGTCGGCTCGCGGCCAATCTCGTGCAGCATCTGGCGCGAGGTGCGGACGATCTTGTTGATCGTCTCGATCATATGCACCGGAATACGGATGGTGCGCGCCTGGTCTGCGATCGAGCGGGTGATCGCCTGACGGATCCACCACGTCGCGTAGGTCGAGAACTTGTAGCCGCGGCGGTATTCGAACTTATCGACCGCCTTCATCAGGCCGATGTTGCCCTCCTGGATGAGATCCAGGAACTGCAAGCCGCGGTTGGTGTACTTCTTGGCGATCGAGATCACGAGACGCAGGTTGGCCTCGACCATTTCCTTCTTGGCCTGACGGGCCTCGCGCTCGCCCTTCTGCACGCTCTTGACGATGCGGCGGAATTCCGGAATTTCCAGGCCGGTCTCGGTCGCCAGATTGTGGATGTCACCGCGATTCTGATCGATACGGCGGCGATCGTTCTTGATGAAGTTCGCCCAGCCCTTCTTGCTGAGCTTACCCATGCGGTCGACCCAGGTCTGGTCGAGTTCGTTGCCGTAGTATTCGTCGATGAAGTCCGTGCGCGCGACACCATAGCTGTCGGCGAGACGCATGAGCTGCGCTTCCAGGCCGACGAGGCGCTTGTTGATCGCGTAGAGCTGTTCAACCAGGCTCTCGATACGATTGTTGTTCAGCGACAGGCTTTTCACGTCGACGATGATCTCGTCGCGCAGCTTGGCGTACGCCTTCTGCTGCTGGCGCGAGCCTTGTTCGCCCGCCACCTGCATCTCGAGGTTCTTGTCCTGCTGCTTGCGCAGGCGCTTGTAGGTGCCGGCGATGCGGTCGAACGTCTCCAGCACCTTCGGCTTGAGCTCAGCCTCCATCGCAGCCAGCGATAGCGCGTTCTCGAAGTCCTCTTCGTCGTCCTCACCCTGCGCCGCGGCGCCGTCGGGGGCTTTCTCCGCCTCTTCGGATTCTTCCTCGGCCTCTTCGCCGGGATTCATCATCGGCGCCGACTTGGCCTCGGGGCCTTCGTAGGTGGCTTCGAGATCGATGATGTCACGCAGCAAAATCTTGCCGTCGTTCAGCTCGTCACGCCAGATGATGATGGCCTGGAAGGTCAGCGGGCTTTCGCACAGACCGGCGATCATCGCCTCGCGGCCTGCCTCGATGCGCTTGGCGATGGCGATTTCGCCTTCGCGCGACAGCAGCTCGACCGAGCCCATCTCGCGCAGATACATGCGCACAGGGTCGTCGGTGCGCTCGACCGGTTCGGAGCGCGTTTCCGCCTTCACCGGCATCGACTGCGTGGTGAGCGAGCGGCCTTCCTCGTCGTCGGCGCCGTCCTCGCTGGCCGGCTCCTCGCCTTCCTCGGTCTCGACGACGTTGATGCCCATGTCCGAGAACATCGCCATCACGTCTTCGATCTGCTCGGAGGAGACTTCCTCGGAGGGCAGAACGGCATTGAGCTCGTCATAGGTGACGTAGCCGCGGGCCTTCGCCGTCTTGATCAGGCGTTTGACGGCCTGATCCGACAAATCGAGTACGGGACTGTCGCGCTCAGGCGCCTCGGCCTGAGGCGTCGCGGCCTCTTCCGATTTCGCTGTACGGGCTTGGCTTGAAAGTGTGGCTGGTGGCATGGCTGCGGCTGGCTCGCAATTTCAGTTTATGGCATCGCGTCCGCACGACGCGGGCAAACGGATCGGCATTCGTGTCGCGATCACGGGCTCAAGCCCCGATACGACACCGGCATTCTTCTCAACTTCACTCGTCAACAAACGACTGTGTCGCCAAACACAGAAACCCGGGGGCCAAACGCCTGCCGGATCGATCGGCACAGCGGTTTGACAAACCAGGTGCTTCTTTCAGTCTGCGGAAGCGTCGGTGACCTCCAAACTCGCTATCAGACGCTGGACCTCACAAATGCGGGCAAACGATTCCTCGCTCCCCTCGTCGTGAAACGCGCGCTCCGCAGCCTCCAGGGCTGTCTTTAGTCCCTTCTGCCGGTCGTGCAATGCGAGGGTGTGGCGCCAGCCAGTCTCCACCTCGGCGCTATCGGCGTCGGGATCAGCGAACTTGTGGCTCCAGTGCAGGCTCGCGCGTTCGACGAGCTCAACCACCTGCCGCAAGTTCAAGGTCTCCAATTGGGAGCGCAGGCTGCTGCTGTCAAGGGAAATATCGTTGCTCTTGAGTGACAGTAAGGCATTTCTAAGGCGAACGAGCGCTGGTTGGCTGAATTCGATTTCCGAGATTTCCTCGGCGTGCTCATCGATTAGCCAGGGATGATTGACCAGCAGCAAAAGAAGCAGAGCCTCGCGCGGCTGCGGCGCTTCGTTGTGGCCAACGAGACGGCTTTGCTGAAGGCTCGAACTTGGCCGTGGGCGCGGGGGTAACGGCTTACCGTCCGCCCCCCGGCGAATCGGTTCGGCGCGCCGCCCCGGCCTGGC
Source organism: Pseudomonadota bacterium (assembly GCA_023426855.1). GTDB lineage: Bacteria > Pseudomonadota > Alphaproteobacteria > Rhizobiales > Hyphomicrobiaceae > ZC4RG25. The sequence goes on from JAEZBU010000170.1 coordinate 5,016, forward strand.
GTATCGCGCCTGCTTGCCACCGCCGATGAACCGTTCAGGCTCCATGCGTGAACCGGTCTGCCAAGCTTCCGACAGTTTGGCTTTCAGCGCGTGTGCGTAGTGTTGCCGCACGGCCGCATCAGTGATGTGCGTAAGCAGCGTTCGCAGTTTCTGCTCCAGCAGCGCGCGGCGCTCAGGTGTCGACCATTCGCCTGCCGCCCACTCGCGCTCCCAAAGCACTTCGGCCAAGGGTTTGGCCCGCGCCAGCACCTCGCGCAGGGCGTCCGGACCCTGCTGGCGCACCATGTCGTCCGGGTCGAGCCCCTCGGGCAGGAACGCGAAGCCGATGCTGCGGCCAGGTTGTAGAAGCGGCAGTGCGGTATCGACGGCCCGGTAGGCCGCACGACGTCCCGCGCTATCACCGTCGAAACAGAGCACCGGCTCCGGCGCCATCCGCCACAGCAGCTTGATCTGATCCTCGGTCAACGCCGTGCCGAGGGGCGCGACGGCATTCTCGATACCGGCTTGGGCCAGCGCCACCACATCCATATAGCCCTCGACGGCGATGATCTCGTCGCGATCATGTGCGATCGGCCGTGCGCGCGCGGCGTTGAACAGCACCGAACCCTTATGAAACAGCGGCGTCTCGGGCGAGTTCAGGTATTTCGCGGGCGCTTCGGGATCGAGCGCGCGGCCGCCGAACGCGATGGTGCGATCCTTCAGGTCGGTGATCGGGAACATCACGCGATGCCGGAAGCGATCATAGGCAACCGGAATGTCGTCGCCAGAAATCAGCATGCCGGACAGGGCCATTTCCTCGGTGGTGAACCCGAGCCCCGCCAGATGATCCTTCAGCGCCGATCGGCTGGGCGGTCCGTATCCCAGACGAAAGCGAGCAATTGTCCGCGGATCGAGCCCGCGCTTTTCCAGATAGCGCCGCGCCTCGGTGCCTGCCGGACTGCGCAGTTGCGCCTCGAAGAACTCCACCGACGCCGTCATCACCGCGAACAACCGCGTGCGGCGATCCTCCTGACGCTGGTCGACAACCTCCATCTTCGGCATCTGGACGCCAGCTTCCGCCGCGAGCTGTTCTACCGCCTCAGGAAACGACAGCCCTTCCGTCTTCATCAGGAAAGTGAAGATGTCGCCATGCTCGCCGGTCGCGAAGCAATGGTAGAAACCTTTCTGATCGTTCACGAAAAACGACGGCGTCTTCTCGGTTTTGAACGGCGACAGGCCGGAGAACTCACGCCCCTTCTTCTTCAACGGGACTTTGCGCGCCACCACCTGGCTGACCGACAGCCGGGCGCGAATCTCGTCGAGAAGGGCGGGCGGAAAACGCATGGAACCCCAGGTCAAATCCCAAGCAGCGCAAGGCCGCTATTGGTACGCGATTCGTCATCGGTGGCGCGTGGCGGACCGGGATGCCGCAGCGCCCTCCCCGATATCCACAGCCTGTGGATGATGATCCACAGGCTGGACCACAACCGATGGCTATTTCAGCAACTCTTTGACCAATCCGCTGGCTTTCGCGAAGTCCATCCGCCCGGTGTACTTGTCTTTCAGGACAGCCATCGCCCGGCCCATGTCCTTCAGGCCTTCGCACTTGAGGCTTTGCATCACCTCGGCAACGGCGGCGCGCATTTCCGCCTCGTCCATCTGCTTGGGCAGGAACTCCTCGATGACGGTGATTTCGTCCAGCTCCTGCTGAGCCAGCTCCGGACGGCCGCCCTTGCTATAGGTCTCAGCCGACTCGCGGCGCTGCTTCACCATCTTCTGCAAGAGTTGCAGCAACTCCGCATCGGAGATCTTCTCGCGCACGCCCTGAGGATTGGAGTTGACCATCTGCGCGGCGATATCGCGATCCTTGATAGCCGCCGACATCAGACGAAGGGTCGAGAGCCGACGCTTCTCTCCGGATTTCATGGCCGTCTTGATGGCTTGATTTAGCTCGTCGCGCATAACAACTCCTTGGTAAGATGGCGCGTCATGTACGCTTGCCATACATCAACCGCAAGCCTGGACGTCAGGTCCGATTGACCCTGCCGATAGGTTCCAATAGGTTCCCGGCTCGCCGACGATATTGCGGTGCAACGGGGATCTGCCGACAAGCGGACAGCTTCCCGCCGGAGCATGATCATGACCCCACATAGCGACCAAGCCGCCGCGGCGACGCGGAGCACGCCTGCACCCTGGACAACCCCGCCGGCAACCGCCCGCCTCGTGCTTGCCGATGGAACGGTTATCACGGGAATGGGACTTGGCGCGACCGGTTCGGCCGTGGGTGAGGTCTGCTTCAACACCGCCATGACCGGCTATCAGGAAATTCTGACCGATCCGAGCTATGCCGGGCAAATCATCACGTTCACATTTCCCCATATAGGTAATGTCGGGACAAACGACGAGGATACGGAAACCTCCAACCTCGCCATGCGCTCCGGCGTGCGCGGCTGCGTGCTGCGCGCCGATATCACCGAGCCGTCAAACTATCGCGCCGCCAGCCACCTCGACGCCTGGCTCAAGCAGCGCGGCATCATCGGCATCACCGGCATCGACACGCGAGCGCTGACCGCGCACATCCGCACCAGCGGCATGCCGAACGGCGTGATCGCGCATGAGCCGTCCGGCAAGTTCGATATCGACAAGCTGAAAGCCGAAGCCCGCGACTGGCCGGGCTTGGTCGGCCTGGATCTGGTGCCGGAAGTCACGGCCGGGCAGAGCTACACCTGGGACGAGATGCGTTGGGTGTGGGGCAAGGGTTATCCGCGCCAGGCCGACGCTGAGTTCCACGTCGTCGCCATCGACTACGGCCTGAAGAGCAACATCCTGCGCTGCCTCGCCAACGCCGGCTGCCGGGTGACCGTCGTTCCTGCAACGACCACCGCTGAGGAAATCCTGGAGCGCAAGCCGGACGGCGTGTTCCTGTCCAACGGCCCCGGCGATCCGGCTGCCACCGGCAAGTACGCGGTTCCCGAAATCAAGAAGCTGGTGGCGAGCGGCCTGCCGACGTTCGGCATTTGCCTCGGCCACCAGATGCTCGGTCTCGCGCTTGGCGGCCGCACGCATAAGATGCATCAGGGCCATCATGGCGCCAATCATCCGGTGAAAGACTTCACGACCGGCAAGGTCGAGATCACCTCGATGAACCACGGTTTCGCGGTCGATCGCGCCAGCCTGCCGGGTGACGTCGAGGAGACCCACACGTCCCTGTTCGACGGCAGCAACTGCGGTCTGCGGCTGAAGGACAAGCCGGTGTTCTCGGTTCAATATCATCCCGAGGCCTCGCCCGGCCCGCAGGACAGCCACTACCTGTTCACCCGCTTCGTGAATATGATCCGCGAACGCAAGGGTCTGCCACCGCGCCGGGAGCGCTAACCGTCATGATCGCGTCAGGCATTGAAAGCGGCCGGATCATCCGGGCCGTGTGCGCGGTTGCGTGCGGTCTTCTGGTTCACGTGACGACGGCCATGGCGCAGGTCACACCGCCGCCGACTGACTGGGTATCAGCGGAAGGCCGCGACCATCCGCTGGCCGGCACGATCTGGTCGACTGCAAAGAACGCTGCGGTGCCCTATTCCGATCTCGCCGAGCAGATGATTGCCAGCCGCATCGTCGTGTTCGGCGAAATCCACGTCAACGCCGACCATCACCGGCTGCAGGCTTGGGCGGTTGAAACGTTGGCGAGTGCACGTCGCGCAGCCGGCCGCAGCGGACCGGCGCAACCGGCCCTCGCCATGGAGCACATCCGCGCCGACAAGCAGTCCACGCTCGACCAGTTCCTCACCTCCGACGACCGCAAGGCCGGCAACGCTGCAGACCTCCTGCTCGACCGGCTCGAATGGGAAAAGAGCGGCTGGCCATCGCGCGAGATGTTTCGGCCAATCTTCAGTGAGGCGCTGACGGCGCAACTTCCAATCCGCGCCGGCGATCCCGAGCGTGATGTGATCAGGGGTGTGGCGCGCGGCATCGCGCGGTCCGTTGATACCGAAACGACGCAACGGCTGCAGCTCGCGTTCGAACTGCCAACGCCGCTGCAGGACGCGCTTCTGGATGAACTCGAAGCCAGTCATTGCGGCCTGATGCAGAGGTCATCGCTCGGCAACATCGCAATCGCGCAGCGGTTCCGCGACGCCCATCTCGCCGACGCCACGCTCTCCGGCATGGAAAAGTCCGGCTCTGCCCTTCTTCTGACCGGCAATGGCCATGTGCGTTCCGATCGCGCCGTGCCGTGGCATCTGCGCCGCCGCGCGCCCGACGCCGCGCTGATGACCGTTGTCGTCGTGGAGGTTGAACCCGGCAAAACCGACGCCGCGGCGTACGTTCCGAAGGACCCCGACGGCAAGGCGGCGGCCGACTACGTCTGGTTCACGCCGCGCGCCGAGCGGCCGGATTCCTGCGCCGAGATGCGCAAGCAGTTCGAGAGCAGAAAGAAGGCTCAATAGCGTTCTGCCTGGGCGATGCGCTATCACTAGCGCAGCCGGGCAAGCGGGCGTGATCGAGGGCCGTCATGAAAAGCTGGGTCGACTACTGGAACAGCGACCATGCCATCTACGTCAACGACCGACACAAAGCCTTGCACGCGGCCTCTGTAGGCCGTGACATTCTCAGCCACATCAAGGTTGCTGATGCCGTCGTGCTCGATCACGGCTGCGCCGAGGCGCTCTACGCTGAGGAAGTCGCCACAGGTTGCAAGCGGTTGATCCTGTGCGAAGCTGCTCCCGCCGTGCGCCAGAAGCTGGCGGTGCGCGTTGCCGGCAACACGCACATCGAGGTGATCGGCGCCGAGGACGTGGAAGGCCTCGCAGATGCCTCTCTCGACCTCGTAATCGCGAATTCGCTGGTCCAGTATCTGAAGCGGGAAGAATTGGCCGGGTTGCTGGACCTGTGGCGGCGCAAACTGAAACCCGCGGGTCATCTCGTCATTGCCGACGTCATCCCGCCCGATGTCAGCCCTTTGACCGATGCCAGCGCGCTTTTAGGCTTCGCCTGGAAGGGCGGATTCCTCGGAGGCGCACTCGTGGGGCTCGTAAAAACAGCCCTGTCAGACTACCGCAAGATCCGCAGTGAGCTCGGCTTCTCGACCTACACGGAAGCAGACTTCATGGGGCTGCTCAGCGCCCATGGGTATAAGGGCGCGCGGGTACATCCGAACTTCGGGCACAATCAGGCGCGGATGACCTTCCGCGCCGCACCAGCCTGAATAGCCGTGATCAGCACCAGCGCCTTTGAGCGCTGGTGCCGTTGATCTGGCCCTTACTTCTTGTAAAGCGCGACGATGTCCTCGTGCAGTTTGCGCGGAAGGCTCACCGTGCCGCTCTTGATGCTGCGCTCGCGCGCCTCGTAGCGACGCTGCGACGGCAGCCGCGCGCCTTGCCCCGTGATCGCATCGAACAGCTTCTCCGCCCGCTGCTGATGTTCACCCGCTGATGCGCCGAGGAAGGTCACCGGATCGAACGCAATGACCAATTCGCCACGATACGGCGTGACGTTGGCGCCAGCGTCGTACTCCTTCGCCTCCAGGCTCAGCAGGTCGCCGATCAGCGGTCCGGCCAGCAGCTCGATCATGGTCGCGATGGCGGTGCCCTTGTAGCTGCCGAACGTTAGCAGCGCGCCATCGAGCGCAGCTGCCGGATCGGTCGTCGGCTGGCCATTGGCATCGATGCCCCAACCGAGCGGAATCTCCTTGCCGGCGCGCATGTGCAGTTCCACCTCGCCGCGTGCGACGACACTGGTGGCAAAGTCGAACACGTACGGATAGCCGTTCGGACGTGGCCACCCGAACGCGAACGGATTGGTGCCGAACAGCGGCTTGGTGCCGCCTGCGGGCGCAACCGTGCTCGAACCCGGCACCATGATGATCGAGGCGACGCCATCCGCGGCCAGCGCCTCGGCTTCCGGCCACAGCGCGGAGAAGTGATAGCAATGGTTAATCGCCATCGCTGCGATGCCCTGCTTGCGCGCCTTGGCAACGAGATGCGGACGACCCTGCTCGAACGCCAGCAACGAATATGCGCCCTTGGCATCGACGCGAACGACGCCTGGCGCGTGATCGGTGATCACTGGCAGCGCATCGGGCGACACCTTGCCGGTACGGATCGTCTCGACGCAGGAAATCAAGCGATAGGCGCCGTGCGACTGGCATTCGTCGCGCTGGCCCGCCCAGCACACGTCATTGATGGAGCGTGCATGCTCCTTGGAAAAGCCGTTGGCCTCCAGCACTCCGACGCCAAGTTGCCGCAATTCGTCCAGCGTCAGCGTCACATTGTCAGTCATAGGATATTCCACCCAGGATGTTTTTGGCTTCAAACGGACCATTATGGCAGGGTCGGCAGGGTAAGGAAGCCCGGCTGACCGAATGCCGCTTTTATTGCCCGGTGCGAGTTCCCATATACTGTTTACCGCGTCACCCGACGCACGGGGCAAATGTGACAAAGAAAATTAGCCGCTATACGGCTCAAGCCCTTTACAGGCGGGCAAACTGACCTTATTTCCCGCAACTGATTTCAACGGCGGTCTCTGCTGGTTCAGCAAGCGCCATCTGGTCCTGGTCCCGACTGGTGGAGGTCCCATGAAATGGAAAGATTCCCATCTGCGGCTGCGCTGATCGCTCAAACCAAACCCGTTCATCCGGTTTTGGCTGCCCGCCCGCATGCCGCGGGTCGCGCCGCGCGCTGGTTCCTTAAGCATTTCCCTGGCGAAGTTGCCTACGCCTACAAAGCGAACAGCTCGGTATTTCTGCTGGGCGCGCTGTATGGCGCCGGTATTCACCAGTTCGACGTCGCTTCGATCCCTGAGCTCGAGGATGCCGCCACCATTCCGGGCGTGAACCTGCACTTCATGCATCCGGTGAAGTCGCGGTACGCGATCGGTCGCGCCTACCACGAGTTCGGCATCAAGTGCTTCGCCCTCGACACCGAGGACGAGTTGAACAAGATCGTCGACGAAACCAACGGCGCCAAGGATCTGGAATTGTTCGTACGCATCGCCGTGCCGAGCAAGAACAGCCAGATTCCGCTTGAGCGCAAGTTCGGCATCATCGGCGACAAGGCGGCCGATCTGCTGATCAAGACGCGTCAGGTTGCCGACGAACTCGGCATCACCTTCCACGTCGGCTCGCAGACCACGACGCCCGAAGCCTACGCGCTGGCGTTCGATGAAGTGCACAAGCTGATCGTGAAGGCCGGTGTCGTCGTCGATGCCATCGATGTCGGCGGCGGGTTTCCGTCGCGCTACACCGACAGCGAACCGGCGCCGCTGATCTCGTTCATGGAGGTGATCCGCAACGGCTTCGAGAAGCTGCCGGTGACGGAGAACTGCCGCCTGATCTGCGAGCCGGGCCGTGCGCTGGTCGCCGAGGCCGAGAGCCTGATCGTGCGTGTCGACGCGCGCAAGGGCAACGAGCTGTACATCAACGACGGCGGCTACGGCGCGCTGTTCGATGCCGCGCAGCTCGGCTTCGCCTTCCCGGTGCGCATGGTTGGCCGCGAGGTCGATGCGTCGGAGAAGCTGGTCCCGTTCGCGATGTGGGGCCCGACCTGCGACTCGATCGATCAGATGAAGGGGCCGTTCTACCTTCCCGAGTCGATCCGTGAGGGCGACTACATCGAGATCGGCAACATCGGCGCCTACGGGCGTGCGCTGGCAGGCAACTTCAACGGTTACGGCCGTTACGACGAAGTAATCCTGCTCGACGAGCCGATGTACACGATGTACGGCGAAGAACAGGGCTCGATCGCGCAGAACGCCTGATCGGCCCACAGCACACACCAACACAGCAGGCGGCAGAAGCAGCATGAACGGCAAAGCATCGGTCACGCTCGACTATCTGCCGCCCGCCGAAGCCTTCCTTGAGGAAGGCCGTGTGGATGCCGACACGCCGGAAGCGGCGCGTGCTGTGGTCATTCCGTTCGGGCTGGAAGCGTCCGTCAGCTACGGCAGCGGTACGGCCGCGGGTCCGGCCGCAATCCTGGCCGCCAGCCATCAGCTCGAACTGTTCGATGAGGAGCTGTGGCGCGAGGCTTACCTTGATTACGGCATCGCGACCGTGCGCCAGCCCGCGATCGCGAACACCATCGAAGGCGCACTCGACCAACTCGCGGGACTTGTCGGCACCGTGCTCGATGCCGGCCGTTTCCCGTTCGTGATCGGTGGCGAACATTCCCTGACGCCCGGCGCGATCCGGCCATTCGTTGAGCGCTATCCCGATCTCGTCGTGCTGCAGTTCGACGCGCACGCCGATCTGCGCGACGGCTATCTCGGTGAGCACTATTCGCATGCCTCGGCGATGCGGCGCGTGCTCGATCATCCCAACGTCACGCTTGTTTCGGTCGGCATCCGCGCCATTTCGCAGGCCGAAGCAAACTATTACGACGCCAATCGCGACCGCATCCACATCCATTGGGGCAAGGATCAGGCACGCTGGAACATCGAGGATATCGTCACGCCGCTGAAGGGCAAGCCGGTCTACCTCACGTTCGATATCGACGGGCTCGACGGCGGCATCATGCCGGCAACCGGCACGCCGACGCCGGGCGGCATGCAGTATCTGCAGGCACTGGAAATCCTGAAGCGCGCGGCCGAGGTCGGCACCATCGTCGGGGGCGATCTGGTCGAACTGGCGCCGATGCCGGGCCTGCATGCGGCCGACTACACCGCCGCCGTGCTAGCCTACAAGATGATGAATTACGCGCTGTCCGGAACGACACCGCGCGCCTGAGCAGTCCTTGCGCAATGCGGTGGGCGGTGCATTACTGCGCCCCAACCACAACATTGAACGAACTCAAGGGCAGGACATGCGCAAGCTCACCATCGGCGACGTCACCATCACCAGTTTCATCGAGCGCGACGGGCCGTGGCGCACGCCAGAGGCGATGTTTCCGAAAGCTGCCGCACAGCCGGAACTGCTGGCCGAGCGCCTGAAGGAAGTGGAGCCCGAGACGTACGATCCTGTAACCGGCAAGATGGTCGTCACCTACCAGACCTACGTCGTGCGCACGCCGCGCCACGTCATCCTGGTCGATACCTGCACCGGCGAGGACAAGGGCTGGCCCGCGCCGATGGACTATCCCAAGCAACCCTGGGTCGACGGCCTGAAGGCCGAGGGGCTGTCGGTCGAGGATATCGACTACGTGTTCTGCACCCATCTACACATCGATCATTCCGGCTGGAATACCGTGCTGCGCGACGGCCGCTGGGTGCCGACATTCCCGAACGCGAAGTACATCTTCCACAAGCGCGAGTACGAGGCCTGGGAAGCCTCGACCAAGGCGGGCGAGCAGCGTCCGGGCGGCGGCGGCGATGTATTTCGCTTCAACTGCCTGCCCGTCGTCGAGGCCGGCCAGGCGCTGCTGGTCGATGACGATTTCGAACTCGACAACTGCATCACGCTGGAGCCGACGCCAGGCCATTCACCCTGTCACTGCTGCCTGCACGTGCGCAGCGGCGGCCAGCATGCCGTCATCACCGGCGATCTGTTCCATCACGCGCTGCAAGTCGCCGAGCCGGACTGGTCAACCGTGTTCTGCTGGGATCCGGAAGAAGCGGTGAAAAGCCGCGAGAAATTCTTCGGCAAAGTCGCGGATACCGACACCAAGCTGCTGCCGATCCACTTCCCCGATCCCTCCGTCGGCCGCATTGAAGGCTGGAACGGCCGCCTGCGCTGGCGTTACCAGCGCTGATCGCACAACACGACGGCCACGCCCCGTGCTGGCTGTCGCCTGCATTCCCCCATCCGGCATTCACGCATCGCAGGGTTGCGCCAAGACGTGCTGGCGCGGCCAGGATTTGTGCTATGGCTGCCTCGGAACAAAGGGCCACATCGCGCAATCGAGAGCCCTGTCGCAGCCTCGCGGCCAATCACTAGGGAGACCGTCATGCCCGCAGCCAAGCCGTTCACCGGTATCTTTCCGATCGCCCCCACGCCCTTCACAGAAACAGGCGCGCTCGATCTCGACGGCATGCGGCGCGTGCTCGATTGCATGATCGACCAGGGCGTCGACGGCATCTGCATCCTGGCGAACTATTCCGAGCAGTTCCTGCTGTCCGACGACGAGCGCCAGACGCTGCTCGACCTCAGCATGACGCATGTCGCCGGCCGTGTTCCCGTCATTGTCACGACCAGCCACTTCAGCACCGATATCGCGTCCGCGCGCGCTAAGGCCGCCGCCGATGCCGGCGCCACCATGCTGATGATGATGCCGCCCTATCACGGCACCGGCCTCAAGGCCGACGAAAAAGGCATGGTCGAGCACTTCCAGCGCGTCGCCGATGCTGCCCGCATTCCCATCATGGTGCAGGACGCACCGCTGAGCGGCGTGAACCTGACAGTGCCGTTCCTGGTTCGTCTGGCCAAGGACGTGCCGCTGGTGCGCTACTTCAAGATCGAGATGCCGGGCACAGCCGCGAAGCTGCGTGCGCTGATCGCAGCCGGCGGCGACCTCATCGAAGGCCCGTTCGACGGCGAGGAATCCATCACGCTGATGGCGGATCTTGATGCCGGCGCCACCGGCACCATGTCGAGCGCGCTGCTGCCGGATCTGATCAAGCCGGTCGTGCAGGATTTCCTGGCCGGCCGACGCGCGGAAGCGAAGGCGGGTTACGCACGCATCCTGCCGCTGATCAACTACGAGAACCGCCAGTGCGGACTTCGCGCGACGAAAACGGTGATGCAGGCCGGCGGGGTCATCAAGAGCGACTTCGTGCGTCATCCGCTGGAGCCGCTGCATCCCGATACGCGGGCGGGCCTGCTGGAGCTGGCCGCCGACGTTTCCCCATTGGCGCTCAGATGGGGCAAGTGACGCCGCCACACAGAGCCGCACGATCCTGAGGCCAGCCGGCGTGGCAGCCAACTTCATACGATAAGTGAACACGAATGCTACGCCGTCTCGCCAACAGTGCCTTCAATAATGCCTATCTCCTGCTGACTTTGCTGGCGCTTTTCTGGGCCGGCAATCAGGTTCTCGGCCGCGCTGTCGCCGGACACATCCCGCCGGTTGCGCTGTCATTCCTGCGCTGGTCGCTGGCGGCCCTGTTCCTGTTGCCGTTCGCGTTGCCACACCTGAAACGCGACTGGCCCGTTGTCCGCCAGAATTGGAAGTTTCTCTCGATCCTCGGCATCATGGGCTGCGGTGCCTTCAACACGCTGCAGTACATCGGGCTGAATTTCACGACGGCGCTAAACGCCCTGGTCCTGAACTCGACCGCACCGGTCTTGATCGCGCTGGCCTGCGTCTTCCTGTTTCGCGACAGGATGACGTACAAGCAGATCATCGGCACCGTTATCTCGCTGGTCGGCGTGCTTGTCGTCATATCGCACGGAAGCCTTGATGTGCTTTTGCACATGACGCTGAACCGCGGCGACCTACTGATCCTGTTCGGAATGCTGATCACGGCCATCTACACCGCCTATCTCAGGCTACGGCCGGACATTCATTGGCTGACGTTTCTGTTCGTGCAGTTCCTCGCGTCCGGCGTGTTCAACCTACCGCTGGTGCTCGTCGAATCCACGGTGTTTGGCCTGACTTTGCAGCCCACGCTCCTGACACTGCTGACCGTGCTCTACGTTTCGATCTTTCCGAGTATCATCGGCTTCATCTGCTATACGCGCGGCGTTGAGCTGATCGGCGGCGTTCGCGCCGGCATCTTCCTGCACCTTGTGCCGTTCTTCGGTGCGCTGATGGCCATCGGGCTGCTGGGCGAGCCGCTGGCGCTGTTTCACATCACCGGCTTTATGCTGATTTTGTCGGGGGTCGCGCTAACAAGCCGCAAACCGTGATTGACGGTCTGCGGCCTGTGGCGTGCGAGTGGTGAGCGAACTGTATTACTCCTTCGGCGTAGCCGGAGAAGCCGGGCTATCCGACGGGGCCGGCGGTGTCGCCTGCGGTGCCGGGTCGGCCGGCGG
>JAEZBU010000186.1 GCA_023426855.1 Pseudomonadota bacterium
GAATATTCGACACGTTCGCTCCCCGGTTTGCGCGCGGCTCAAACTCATCGCCGCTTGTTTCGCTTAATCGCCTTTATAGAATACGTTTTCGGCCGTAATCGGCCCGAAGGCAATATGCATCTATGGCTAGGCGGAGGGTGGTCGGGAGTCATTCGGCTTCGGGCCGGAACCGGACCGCCCATTGCAAAACACTGCCCACCCCAAGCAAGATTGAAAACGAGATGCAAATATTCGAATGGACCCGTCGCGGGTTCATCGGCTTTGCTGCAGTCCCGCAATGACCTTGCCGAACATGGCGGGTGTGCAGATGCGATGCGCCCAATTCCCTGCGGCGCCAGCCTGTGCCATGTTGCGAACTCCGCCGGGCCTTGCTGGTTGGCGGTGATCAAACGCAACACTGGGATAAGATCACGGTAGATGTCCGCCGCACCATTCTCACTCGCCGGAAAAACAGCACTCGTTACTGGAGCATCCTCAGGCCTCGGCCGGCACTTTGCCGGCGTGATGACGCGCGCGGGTGCCCGTGTCATCGTTGCTGCCCGCCGCATGGATCGCCTGGAAGCTCTGGTTGATGAGTTGCGTGCATCCGGCCACGAAGCCGTGGCGGTGCCGCTCGACGTGACCGATCCGGCCAGCGTGCATTCCGCGTTCGATGCCGCCGAAACGGCGTTCGGTCCCGTGTCGATCCTCGTCAACAATGCCGGACTGCCGTCCAATGCGTTCTTCACCAAGATCGGCGAAGACGACTGGCGGCAGGTACTCGACGTCAATCTCGACGGTGTGTTCCGCGTGGGCCAGGAAGCGGCCAAACGCATGATCGCGGCCGGCGATGGCGGTTCGATCATCAACATCTCATCGGTGCTGGGGCTCGGTGTGCTCAAGGCGGTTGCGCCCTACGCGGCGTCGAAAGCCGCCGTCATCCAGCTCACCAAAGCCATGGCGCTGGAACTGGCGCGCGACCACATCCGCGTCAACGCGCTGGCGCCGGGCTACGTCGTCACCGAACTCAACGATCAGTTTCTGTCCAGCGACGCCGGGCGCAAGCTGCTATCTAAAGTACCGATGGCACGGGCCGGCGATCTGTCGGAACTCGACGGACCGCTGCTATTGCTGGCATCGGATGCAGGCGCCTACATGACCGGCAGCACGCTGGTGGTGGATGGCGGCACACTGCTGGGCATGGCGTGACGCATGACGCAATCCCAAACAGCCGCGCGCCGCGCACGGACCTTGGACCCGGAGAATATCGGGCCGCTTGAAACTTGGCTCGCGCGCGAACTCGACGCGCAATCGGTCAGGATCGTGGAAGCCGTGCTGCTCAGCGGCGGTGCGATCCAGGAAAACTGGCGCGTCGTCGCCGCTGTCGAAGGCGGTCCGCGTAACGGCAGCAATACCTGGGTGCTGCGCACCGACGCCGTTGCCCGCCTGTCCATGAGCCTCGATCGCGCGGGTGAATTCCGTGCCCTGCGCGCCGCGCATGCGGCTGGCGTCGCGGTTGCCGAGCCGATCCTGCGCTATGCCGATGCCGACCTGATTGGCGCGCCGTTCCTCATCCAATCCTTCGTGTCCGGCAACGCCCAGGCGCGGCGCATCGTGCGCGACCCCAATCTCGACGCATTCGGCGATGCGCTGGCCAAGAGGCTTGGCGCTGAGATGGCCAGGATACATCGCATTTCACCGCCAAATGATGATCTGGGCTTCCTGCCGATCCCGCTGCTGTCGCCTGCACGCAATGAAGTTTCCCGCCTGCGCAGCGCGCTCGATGAGGCGACCGATCCGCGTCCGGCTCTGGAATACGTGCTGTCCTGGCTCGACGCGCACGCGCCGCCCGCCGATCAGCTCAGCCTCGTGCATGGGGATTTCCGCAGCGGCAATTATCTCGTGCAGGATGGAAAGCTCGGCGCGATCCTGGATTGGGAATTTGCGCACTGGGGCGATCGTCACGAGGATATCGGCTGGCTGATGGCGCGCTGCTGGCGCTTCGGCAACGACGCCAAGGAGGTCGGCGGCATCGGCAGCCGCGCAGCATTCTTCGAGGGCTATCGTAGCGAAGCGGCGTACCAGGTCGATGAAACCATCATAGGGTACTGGGAGATCATGGCTGCTGCGAAGTGGGCCACCATCGCGGTGCTGCAGGGCGACCGCTACCGCAAAGGCGGCGAAGACTCGCTTGAGCTGGCGTTGACCGGCCTGATGGCGCCAGAAATGGAACTCGACGCGCTGGACGCGATGAGCAAACTCACCGCATCAGGAGACGTGCGATGGCAGTGAAGCGCGTTTCCGCCGAAACATTGATCGAACTCGCCATCGCGACGCTGAAAAGCGAGCTGCAGCCCGCCCTGCCGGCCGAGCACCGCTACACGGCCGCGATGCTCGCCAATGCGCTCGAAATCGCCCGTCGTGAGATCGTGACCGACGGGCAGTCGGAACGATGGAACCTGCTCGACAGCATTTATCCGGAAGCCGAGGGCGAGATGAAGCAACTCGCCGCCGATATCCGCAACGGCAAGGTCAACAGCAAGAAACACCCCGAACTGGCCGAGCGGCTGAAGGCCCTCGTCATCGAGGAACTGAAGATCAGCAATCCACGATTTTTGAAATCGCGGGCCGAGGCCGGCAAGCTGTAAGACCGCTCGTCAGGAGTGAACGTCGATGGACATGGATCCGCCCGAGCTGCGCAAACGCCCAGCCAACTTCGTTCCCCTTACCCCGATCAGCTTTCTGGTGCGCGCCGCCAACGTGTTCGCCAACCGCACCGCGCTCATCCACGGTGGGCGCCGCTTCACCTATGCCGAGTTGTACGCACGCACCCGCCGACTGGCGCATGCGCTGCACAACGCAGGTATACGGCGTGGCGATACGGTCGCGATCATCGCACCAAACACCCCGGCTCTACTGGAAGCACACTACGCGGTGCCGATGCTCGGCGCGGTTCTGAACCCGATCAATGTTCGCCTCGATCCGGCCGCCATCGCGTTTTGCCTGGAGCATGGCGAGGCCAAGCTGCTGCTCGCCGATCGCGTGTTTGCCGACGCAGTGAAAACCGCAACCGCGGACATGAAAACCCCGCCCCGCGTCATCGACATCGCAGATGAGGAAGAGCCAAACGCACAACCCTGCGGCGATACGGAATACGAGCACTTTCTGGCCGGCGGCGACCCGCAGTTCGATTACCCGGGGCCACTGGATGAGTGGGAGTCGATTTGCCTGCTCTACACCTCCGGCACCACCGGAAATCCCAAGGGCGCGGTCTACAGCCACCGCGGTGCGCACCTCAACGCGCTGGCCAACGCCCTCACCTTCAAGCTCGACCACAACAGCCGCTATCTGTGGACGCTGCCGATGTTCCACTGCTCCGGCTGGACCTATACCTGGGCAGTGACGGCGGCAGCGGGCACGCACATCTGCCTGCGCCGCGTCGAGCCGAAGCGGATTTTCGATCTCATCGCCGAACACGCGGTGACGCACATGTGCGGCGCGCCGATCGTGCTCAACACGCTAGTTCACGCGCCGGCCGACGCCAAACGTCCGCTGCCGACGCGCCCGCACGTGATGACCGGCGGCGCGGCGCCACCGTCGGCCATCATTCGCAATATGGAAGCGATGGGCTTTGAAGTGCTGCATGCCTACGGCACCACCGAGAGCTACGGCCCATCGACCACCTGCACACCGATGCCGGAATGGGCTGAGCTGCCACCGGAAGAGCGCTACACGAACATGGCCCGCCAGGGTGTCCCGCACGTTCTGATCGACGATATGATCGTGGCGGACGCCGACAGCCTGGAGGTGCTGCCACGGGACGGCGCCACGCTCGGCGAGATCATGCTGCGCGGCAACACACTGATGAAGGGCTATCTCAAGAATGCCGCCGCGACCGACGAAGCTTTCGCAGGTGGCTACTACCATTCCGGCGATCTCGCTGTGCGCCACCCCGACAGCTACATTGAAGTCAAAGATCGCTCCAAGGACATCATCATTTCCGGCGGCGAGAACATTTCTTCGCTCGAAGTCGAGGAGGTGCTCTACCGGCATCCGCAGGTGATGGAAGCCGCCGTCGTCGCGCGCCCGGATCCGAAATGGGGCGAAAGCCCATGCGCGTTCGTGACGTTAAAACCCGGCGCAGACGCCATCAGCGCGGAGGACGTCATCGCGTTCTGTCGCGCGAACATGGCAGGCTTCAAGGTTCCCAAAACCGTCGTATTCGGGCCTCTCCCCAAGACATCAACCGGCAAGATTCAGAAGTTCGTTTTGCGCGAACGCGCCAATGCCGCCGGAAAGACCTGAGGCCATCCGGCGGCGACGTGCTTCTCGGCAGTTTCGCGCCGCAACTATGCCGGCCGTGCAGCCGCCATCCGCGTCTCCACTTCACGCCGCACAGTCTGTGACAGCATGATGAAGGCAATGCCGGTGCTGAGGAAGTTCACGCCGACCAGCAGGCCGAGCACGAACAGCGACGTCTCCGGCAGTCCGCTGGCGATCAGCAGTCCGACCGCGATACTGACCACGCCGGACAGCAGCATCCAGACCCAGCTTCCACTGCGCTTCATGTCGAAAGCGAAGCGCAACTGCACCGCGCCATCAACCAGAAACACGGCAGCCAGCAGCATGGTCAACGCCAGGATGCCGACGCCTGGATGCGTCAGCAGGTAGACGCCAAGTCCAAGCTTGAGCAAGCCAAGCAGCAGTTCGCCAAAGAACGAACCTGTGCCCTCGACCTGGAACGCTCCGAAGATCGTCACCAGGCCTGCGAGCACCAGCACCCAGCCGAACATCAGCTCGACCGTCAGGGTTGTGAAAACGGGAAACAACAGAGCCAGAATTCCGGCGATGGTCAGCCCAACCCCGGCCCAGAAAAATCGCGTCCTCTTGCTCGCGATCTTCTCGACCATATCCTCGGGGAACTGTGCGCTGATCGTCGGTCGAGAGGTGTCAGTCATATCGCCACTCCACGCTTCGTTACGCAACCACGCAACGCAAAGCTAATGGAGTGGTTCGCCCTGTCGTGCGCTTCAACACAGCTTGGTGAACGATACCTGATCCGGCGGATGGCAATTACCACGAGCGTGACCGCCACCTCCGCCTTTTGAGGCATTCGGGCGGGCACACTGACGGGCTATCGCCCCAAACCGCGGTCGCGAGGACCTGATCAGGAGCGCGGTGACAGCCGCCATCCGGCCGCGACCGCCTCTTCCTCGGAACAGAACCACCGTTCACCGCGGCTGGTGCGGATACGGATACGGCCATAGTCCGACGCACCGGGCACGACATAGAGCTTCCGGCCTGACGTCACCTGCCCCTTGATCGGGCAGCCGTTCGGTGCCGACTTGGCGGCTTCCTCCCAGGCTTGCACACGCCGCTCAGCTTGTGCGGCGCGGAACTCCGACGGGCGCTCCGCCGTGCCGCGCCAGACGCCGGCCTTCTGCGCCTGCGCCTCCGTCTCCAGCGCGCCGTACGTGGAGGTAAAAGTGCCGGACAGGGCGAACACATGGCCGTCGCGGACAAGGCCTTCGGCGATGTCACGATCCCGCACCGTGCATGTGCCGAGTGCGCGACCGGCCTCATCCGTGCTCGACGCGATGGTGCAAGTCACCGCGCCGCCGCGAACGGCGCGCGCCAGCGCATCACGAGCTGCCAAGCCGCATTGCCAGCGGCGGTTGCCCGGACGGGAACAGCGCTGCGCACGATCCGGCGCCTCGATGCCCGACAGCCGGATCAGATGCTCGCCGATCCGCAACGTATCGCCCGAGATTGCCGACGCGCGCCCCGCGACGACGCGCGAAGCCAATCCCGGAATGCCCGACATCCCGGCGACATAGCCAACGCCTTGCCAAACCGCCCATCCGCCGGCCGCGACGCCCGTCGCCATCAGCAGGATGGCGAAACCGGCACCGGCCAGATGCGCCAGCGGCTTACCGCGCACGGCCTGTGGCCAGGGAAGCTGCTCAAGCCGCAGCATCAGCCATGCCTTCGCATCCGCCAGCCAGCGGAACGACAGCTTCTGGCCGCCGATCAAAACCGGCAAGACGGCGATCAGCACCAGCACGACGGCGAGTGCCGCAGCCAGCCCGACCGTCGGATTGAGGCCGCCCTGGGTCCATCCATGCCCGGCGAAGACCGCGGCCAGCGCCGCACCGATCAGCAATGCATGCTGTACGCCCCAGCGCTGCAGTGATCCGCGCGCGGAGCGGCGCACGAAATTGCTTGTTGCCTGCCACCCCCGCGCGGAGGCGGGCGGCACAGCCCGCGCAACACGAACCACACGATCCCGCGATGCACCACCGAAACGCTTCAGTCCGGCATAGGAGGCGGACGCCGCACGCCCCGCGCCATCCTTCGCGGCGGACAATCCGGATTTCGCGCCGGCGCCGGCCACGGCCAAGCCGTTGCCGCCCGCGACGACACCCGCCCGACCGACATCCTTGAGCCCACCAACGGCAGCCGCCGCGCCAGCGCCCGCAAGCGCCAATCCCGAGCTGCCGACAGCCACACCGGCGCGGCCGGCTTCCTTGAACCCTTCGACGGCGGCGACCTTGGCGTCATCGATGCGACGCCTGCGATCTTCCCGCCTGAGCTTGACCGTGGTGCGTACGTGCTTCTGCCACTCGAAGCCGTCGCTCTTTCTTCGCCAGAACATGCTCCCCCCGGACGAAGTGATTCCGTGAAATCCGGCGGCACGACTGTT
>JAEZBU010000271.1 GCA_023426855.1 Pseudomonadota bacterium
GTCTGCCGTTGTCGGCCGTCATCACGACGCCGGAGATCGAAGACAAGTGCTTCGAGAACAAATTCCATTTCTATACGACGCACGCGTCCGATCCGCTGCCGGCAGCGGTTGGGCTGAAGGTGGTCGAGATCATTCTGCGTGACCGCCTGGCCGACCGGGCGCGCATCGCCGGCGAGCGGCTGAAGCAAGGCTTCGAGACACTTCAGCAGCGGTTCGAGGTGATCGGTGATGTGCGCGGTCGCGGCATGCTAATGGGCATCGAACTGGTCAAGGACCGCCATACCAAAACCCCGGCTCCGGAATTGGCGCAGCGCATCATGAACCGCTGTCTGGAACTCGGGCTTTCAACCAGCATCATCCGCGGCGCCTGGGGCGTATTCCGCATCGCGCCACCGATCACGATGACCGACGATGAGATCGACCTGGGTATGTCGATCTTTGAACAGGCCGTGCAGGACTGCGTGTCAGGCGGCGCTCCCGCCTGATGGGTGGGGCGGTGCTCCGGCCACAATAGAGACGCTCGCCGCAATACGTCCTCCACGTTATGCCGTGGCGAGGCGTCGGCGCGCAGGGCGCGGGTGGTTCGGATCTAGTTCGTGTCGCTACCCCTTGCTGGGCAAGCGTAGGCTGACGTTATCACGCGTGACACGGTCTCGAAGAACATCTCCAAACGGTCGAAGCTTCCCAGGTCCTGGGAAAATGTCGACGACGTATTGACGAGGTTCGTTACCAGAAATGCGATGTCATCATCCGGGCAGTCGGCGCGCAACTCGCCACGCTGCAGCGCTTGCCGCACCGCGATACGAACGTAGTCGTGAAGCTCGGTGCTGAACCGCGCCAGAGCGTCACGTGAGGGCTGGGTCAGGACATCGATCTCGAGGCGCAGACGTCCGATCAAACTCCAGGGACTGCTGCCGACGCCACCGCGATTGAATTGGCGATGGCGATCGCGATTCATGGCAACCACGTCTTCCAGCTTCTGCGTCAGCGTGCGGGCTTCGTCCAGCCAGATCACGCGCTGGCGTTCGAGGGCTGCATCGACGTAGTCGCTGACCACCTCCTCAACCAACCTGTGCTTCGGACCGAAGTGGTAGTGGATGTTGGTCGTCGTCGTTTTCAGGCTGGCTGCAATATCGCCGTAGCTCGTACCGCGGAACCCTTTGCGGATAAGAAAATCCGTGGCGGATTTCTTGATCCGGCGCCGGGTCCCATCGCCGTCTCGAGACCTGACCATCCTGACCATGATGATCAATCCTGCTGGATGGCAGTGTCGCGACACCGGACGAGGAGTTCTGTCGTACCCTCCTGCACGACGGTGTCGTCCTGCTTCACGACCTGCATGGCGAGTGTGAGAATGCCGCGATTGCCGCGTCGCGTCAGCCTGCGTTCGGCGACCCGAATGGTGACGCAAATCCTGTCGCCGATCAGGATAGGCGCGCGAAACGACCAGTTCCAGCCGAGTGTCGCGACGCCCGCAAAACGCACCGCACATCGCGTTTTCAGGCCGTCGGCGAGAGAAAGGCCAAGCAGCCCGTGCGCGATGCGTCCAGGAAAACCTTGTTCGCGGGCGAAGGCGTCATCCATGTGGACGTCAAAAAGATCACCGGAAATGCCGGCAAATCCGACGACGTGCGCCTCAGTGACGGTCACGCCTGCCGTCATGAAGTGGTCGCCGATTTCGACGTCTTCGTACCAATATTCCCCAGTCGGCAAAGTGCGCCCGACCGTCTTCGATGTCGTGTTCATTGTTTTTTGCAAGCCCAGGCATTTGATGCGTTTCCGACGCCATACTACACTTACTTACTGCTCAGTAAAACGCATTGACTTGGCTATGCGTACGATCCAGGATGCGGCCCGAATTTGCGAGCAGCCGTCGCGCGATGCGATGCGCTTTGATTGACGTTTTTAGCAAACGCGGTGCCCCAAAACAGGCCGCGAACTACTGTTCCGGAGGACAATGTCGTGCGGGTGATTTCGGCTGACCAGGCAGCAGCCTTGGTACGCGATGGCGATACGGTTGTGACTGGCGGTTCCGGCGGCGGCCATTCCGTCCCTGAAGCTCTGATGGCGGCCCTGGGTAAGCGGTTTCGCGAGACGGGCAGTCCGCGCCAGATCACCTCGCTGCATCCCGTCGGCCTGGGCGATCGCGCAACCAAGGGCGCGGCGAATTTCGCGCATGAAGGCCTGCTGAAGCGCATCGTCTGCGGCACGCTGGTGGATTCCCCGCCAATCTCCGACATGGCCGCCGCCAACAAGATGGAGGCCTACACCCTGCCGCAAGGCGCGCTGTCGCAGCTCATGCGCGAGCTGGCCGCCGGCCGTCCGGGGCTGTTCACCAAGACCGGTCTCAGGACGCTGGTCGATCCGCGCAACGGCGGTGGCAAGCAGACCACGAAGTGTTCGGAAGACCTCGTCGAGGTGGTCACGCTGAAGGGCGAGGAGTGGCTGTTCTTCAAGCCGATGAACATCGACGTCGCGTTTCTGCGTGGCACGACGGCCGACGAAGACGGCAACGTGACGATGGAGCAGGAAGCCGTCTACGGCGAGATGATCTCCATGGCGCAGGCAACGCGGCGCGCTGGCGGTGTGGTCATCGTACAGGTCAAGCGTATGGCCAATCGCGGCACGCTGCCCGGCAAGCAGGTCAAGATCCCCGGCATGCTGGTGGATTTCGTCGTCGTCGAGCCTGAGCAACGCCAGACCTATTCCACCGTTTACTCGCCGGCACTGGCGGGCGAGCTGCGCCAGCCGATGTCGGCGTTCGAGCCGCTGCCGCTCGATCCCCGCAAGGTGGTTGCTCGCCGTGGCGCCATGGAGCTGTTCTCGGGTGCGATCTGCAATCTCGGGTCCGGCATCTCGACCGGTATCGGCACGATCGGCGCCGAGGAAAGCATTCTCGATCAAATCGTGCTGACCAACGAGCAGGGGCTGATCGGCGGTGCGCCGGCGACTGGAACCGAGACCGGCGGTGCGCGCAACTTCTGGGCCATGATCGACCAGCCGTATCAGTTCGACTTCTACGACGGTGGCGGGCTGGATCTCGCGTTCCTGTCGTTCGCGCAGGTCGATCGCAACGGCCACGTCAACGTCAGCCGGTTCGATGGCCGCATCGTCGGCATCGGCGGCTTCGTCAACATCAGCCAGAATGCGCGCAAAGTCGTGTTTGGCGGCACCTTCACGGCCGGTGGATTGGATATTTCCTGGCCGGATGGAAAAACCAAGATCGCGCGCGAAGGCAAGCATCGCAAGTTCATGGAGCAGGTCGAGCAGCTTTCCTACAATGGCGAGTACGGCTGGGAGCGTGGCCAGCAGGTGCTCTATGTCACTGAGCGAGCCGTGTTCCGTCGCGTGGCGGATGGTGTCGAACTGGCCGAGTTCGCGCCGGGCATCGACGTCGAGCGCGATATCCTCGCTCACATGTCGTTCAAGCCACGGATCGCGGCTGACTTGCGCGAGATGGACGCGCGTCTGTTCAAGCCGGAGCCGATGGGACTGTCCAAGGATCTGGCGCTCAAGGCACCGCAGTATCGGTCCGAGCGTGTCGCGGAGTGGATGCGCGAGAACGGCGCGTCGAAATAGGCACCCTGTCTATCCAATGCGTCGAGGCGGAACACTTTCAGATTCCGCCTCGAATGCGTGCGCTGGGCGCGCCTCCTGACGCCGAGCGAACTACGAGGCGTAGCTCGGCTCTTCCTCGTCGAGCATCGCCTTCAGCGCGTCGAAATGCAGGTCGGCGTTGGCGGTGAACGTGCTGAACTGGTCGTGCGTCATCTGTGCCATTTCGTCAGACATGACGGCGAGCGGTTTGCCTGTTTGCATGGCGAGAATCTGAACCTGCGCGGCGCGCTCCAGATAGTAGAAATCGTCGAACGCCTGAGCGATGGAGTTGGCGACGACGACCACGCCATGGTTGGCCAGGAACAGGATGCGCTTGTCGCCCATCACCTCGGCCATCCGGTCGCCTTCGTTGATATCGACGGCTATGCCGCCGAAGTCGTCGTCATAGGCGATATCGCCGAAGAAGCGCGCGGCATTCTGGTGGCACATCTCAAGCCGTCCGCCCTTGATCGCGGTGATCGCGGTTGAGTATGGCGCGTGCAAATGCAGCACGACCTTTGCGGAGGGATGGCGCAGGTGCACGCGCGTATGGATGGAGTGCCCTGTCTTGGGAGGTTTTCCCGTGCCCTCCAAGGTGTTGCCTTCCTCGTCCAGCAGGATGATCGAGCTGGCGGTGATGCGCGAGAAGTGCAGACCCTTGGGGTTCATCAGAAATCTCCGCCCCGGAAGCATGACGGAAAAGTGATTGCAGACGCCTTCATGCATATCCAGCCGCTCTGCCATCCGAAATGCAGCGGCCAGATCTATGCGGGCCTCGATGGTTTCTTGCTCATTCGTGCGATCCGTCGACATCTCTGATCCCTCGCGCGGTTGACGTAAGAGGAGGCATGATAGCTGAGACGCGCAGAATGTAGACCGCTGAACAGTGTAATATTGCGGCGCAACAAACAAGCGATTGACACCACGTGTGCGCCCCATTAATAACCGTCCGGTTGGTTATTAATCATGGCGGTGCCACATGGCGCGAACGAGGGTCATCGATCGGGAAGCGGTGCTGGATGCGGCCGAGCGTGTCGTCAGCCGCGACGGCGCCATTCGCCTGACGCTCGAAGCCGTAGCCTCAGAAGCGGGCATCAGCAAGGCCAGCGTCCTGTATGACTACAAGACGAAACAGGCGCTGATCAAAGCCGTCATCGAGCGTCGCATCAATACCGAGACCGCTCGGATGCAGGCGCTGATGGATGCGCAGCCGGAATTGAGAAACTGCCCGGTCACCGCACGGATAACCAAAGCATGCCGGTCAGTATCGGAGGCGGACCGCGCCATCGTCGTCAATCTGATCGCTGCGTTGGCACATGACGCGGATCTGCGCGAGCCGGTGCAGGCCGTGTACCGCCAGCAGATCGGGGAGCTCGGTCAGTGCGCCTCTGATCCGCGACGGGCGCGTCTCGCATTTCTCGCACTCGAGGGGCTGATGTTCATGGAGTGGTTCGGCCTCTATGCGTGGTCGAAAGACGATCGCGAAGACATTCTCAACGACATAGGCTGGCTGCTTGATCGCAATGAATTGAGTTCAAATCGCGCCGCTAAACCTGCTCAGTAACACCGTTCGCGAACGCTGCCTCGATGGGAGCGGCGTTCGACCCAATCTTCAGGAACCTCCGTCAATGCCAGTTTCAAAACTGCTCAAGTCTGCGCTGATCGCGGTCGGCGCGGTCGCACTATTGTCCGGTTGTAACGAGAACGGGCAGAACGCTGCGTCAAAGGGCGCGCCGGCGATGCCACCGACGCCTGTCAGCGTAACGACGGTTCAACCCGAAGACCTGCCGATCATGAACGAATTGCCTGGACGCATCGCGCCCACCCGGATTGCCGAGGTGAGGCCGCGGGTCTCCGGCATCGTCATTGAGCGTGTGTTCGAACAGGGCAGTATCGTGAAGCAAGGCGATGTGCTCTATCGGATCGATCCAGCGCCATTCAAGGTCGAGGTTGACCGGGCCAAGGCGACGCTGGCGCGGGCCGAGGCTGCGCGATTGCAGGCGCATCAACTCGCCGATCGTCAGCAGGAGCTGCGCGATCGCAATATTTCCAGCGCCCAGCAGCTTGAGACAGCAATTGCCGCGTTGGCTCAGGCAGATGCGGATGTCGCGTCGGCGCGGGCCGGCGTGGCAGCAGCCGAGCTCAATTTGCATTATGCCGATGTGCGGGCTCCGATTTCCGGTCGCATCGGCCGCGCCTTGATCACAGAAGGCGCGCTGGTCGGCGCCACCAGCGTTGATAATCTGGCGACGATCCAGCAGCTTGATCCGGTTTACGCCGACTTCACGCAGTCTTCGAATGCCATGATGGAACTGCGTCGCAAGCTCAAGCTGGGCTCGCTGGCCAGCGCCAATCCGGGCGAGGCGCGCGTGCAGCTTACGTTCGATGACGGCACGCCGTACGAACACGCAGGCCGGCTTCTGTTTTCGGAAGCTGCCGTCGACGCGATGACGGGGCAGGTGACGCTTCGCGGCGAGTTCCCGAATCCCGATGGCGACCTGTTGCCGGGCATGTATGTCCGTGTCCTCATCGAGCAGGGCATCCAGCCAAGCGCCATTGCCGTGCCGCAACAGGCCGTTCAGCGTGATGCCGGCGGTAACGCGCAGGTCTATGTCGTGAAGCCGGACAAGACTGTGGAACTCCGCGGCGTCAATGTCGGTCGCGTTCTCAACAACCGTTGGGTCGTCGACAAGGGGCTTAATCCGGGCGAGCAGGTTGTCGTCGAAGGCTTCCAGAAGCTTCGCTCTGGCGCGCCCGTAGCGCCCACGCCGTGGAAAAAGGCTGGCGCCGCCGATCCTGATGCGACAGCGGCAAAGACGAGCCCGGCTGAAAAGCCGGCTGACACCAACTGACGCGGACTGAAGGCAGCAGCTAATGCCAAGTTTCTTTATTCAGCGGCCCATCTTCGCGTGGGTTGTGGCCATCTTCATCATGATCGCGGGCGCCATCGCGATCCCGCTGCTGCCGGTCGCGCAGTATCCCAAGGTCGCGCCGCCGCAGATCTCGGTCACGGCGAACTTCCCCGGCGCGTCGCCGGAGGACATGTACCAGAGCGTGACGCGGCCAATCGAGGAAGAGCTCAACGGCATTCCTGGGCTACTTTACTTCGAGTCGACGTCGGATTCCTCCGGCCGCATCAATCTGACGATTACGTTCAATCCGGGCACCAACATCGGTGAAGCGCAGGTCGAGGTTCAGAACCGCATCGCGCGCGTGGAATCGCGGCTGCCGCAGGCGGTGGTGCAGCAGGGCATGCGCATCGAGCAGGCGGGCACCGGCTTTCTGCTCGTCATGTCGCTGCGTTCGTCGGATGGCAGCCTCGACGCAGTCGGGTTGGGCGACTATCTGAACCGCAACATCATCGGCGAAATTCGGCGTATCGACGGCGTCGGCAGCGCGCAGCTTTTCGCGACGCAACGGTCCATGCGCATCTGGATGGACTCCGACAAGATGCTCGGGCTGAAGCTCACCGCCGCCGATATCATTGCCGCGACGCGGGCTCAGAACGCGCAGGTCGCGGCAGGGCGTATCGGCGCACAGCCGAATCCGCTCACGCAGCAGATTTCAGCGACGGTTCTCGTGCAAGGGCAGCTCGCCTCGCCTGAGGAATTCGGATCAATCGTTCTGCGCGCCAATCCGGACGGCTCATCGGTGCGCCTGCGCGACGTGGCGCGTGTCGAAATTGGCGGCGAGAGCTACAACTTTTCGACCAGGCTGAACCGTCAGCCGACGGCGGCCATTGGCGTGCAGTTGTCTCCGACAGGCAACGCACTGGCGACCTCGACGGCGATCCACGCCAAGATGGAAGAGCTGGCGCGGTTCTTCCCACCGGGCATCGAGTACGACATTCCTTACGACACGTCGCCGTTCGTAAAGGTCTCTATCGAGAAGGTGCTGATGACGCTGGTCGAGGCGGTCGTCCTCGTCTTCCTCGTCATGTTCCTGTTCCTGCAGAACTTCCGCTACACGGTGATCCCGACCCTGGTTGTGCCGGTCGCACTGCTGGGCACGTGCGCAGTGATGTTCGCTGCCGGGTTCTCGATCAACGTCTTGACGATGTTCGCGATGGTATTGGCCATCGGTATTCTCGTGGATGACGCCATCGTCGTCGTCGAAAACGTCGAACGCATCATGGCCGAGGAGGGCCTGCCGCCGCGAGAAGCAACGCGTAAAGCCATGGGCCAGATCACGGGCGCCATCATCGGCATCACTCTGGTGCTGACGGCGGTGTTTGTGCCGATGGCGTTTTTCCCTGGCGCCGTTGGCATCATCTACCAGCAGTTCAGTCTCACGATGGTGGTCTCGATCCTGTTCTCGGGCTTCTTGGCGCTATCCCTGACGCCGGCGCTGTGCGCCACGTTTCTGAAGCCGATCAAAGGACATCACGAACGGCGCGGATTCTTCGGCTGGTTCAATCGTAAGTTCGATCGGACCTCACGCGGATACAGCCGCATGGTTGGTGGCGTGACGCGCCGCGCCGGACGCTACATGCTCATCTACCTGGCGCTCCTTGTCGGTCTTGGCTGGGCGTACATGCGTTTGCCGAGTGCGTTCCTGCCGAACGAAGATCAGGGTTTTCTCCTCGTCGACATCCAGGCGCCGCCGGAGGCCAGTGCCAATCGTACGCTGGAAGTTATCCAGGAGATCGAGAACATCTTCCTTAAGGATCCGTCGGTTGAGCGCGTCTTCGCTATCGCCGGATTCAGTTTCTCAGGCGCTGGGCAGAATGCCGGTCTGGCGTTCGTTACGCTGAAGGATTGGAGTGTGCGTGGCTCCGCAAATTCAGCCGAGGCGATTGCTGCGCGCGCAAACGGCCAGCTGATGCAGCTCAGGGACGCGGTCACCTTCGCGTTGTCGCCGCCGCCGATCCAGGGGCTTGGCTCGACCAGCGGGTTCTCGTTCCGTCTGCAGGACCGCGGCGGCATGGGGCAAACGGCGCTTGCTGCCGCACGCGACCAGCTCCTCGGTGCTGCGACCGGCAATCCGATTCTCGCTGGATTGCGCGTTGAGGGTCTGCCGGACGCCGCCCAGGTGATGGTGGTCATCGATCGCGAGAAGGCCAATACGTTCGGTGTCACGTTCGCTGACATCAACTCGACGATCTCGGCCAATCTTGGCTCCAGCTACGTCAACGACTTCCCGAACTCCGGCCGTATGCAGCGCGTGACCGTTCAGGCCGATCAAGGTCAACGTATGCAGACGTCCGACTTGCTTAATCTCAACGTCCGCAATGCGGCCGGCGGGATGGTGCCGCTGTCGGCGTTCGCGCACGTG
The DNA here is from genome assembly GCA_023426855.1 of Pseudomonadota bacterium. Lineage (GTDB taxonomy): Bacteria > Pseudomonadota > Alphaproteobacteria > Rhizobiales > Hyphomicrobiaceae > ZC4RG25. Next base: position 8,872 of record JAEZBU010000271.1, read on the forward strand.
TCCTGGGAGAAGGGGCCGTCGCAGATCGTCGGCTACAACGGCTATCCATCGATCCGTATCAGCGGGCAAGCGGCACCGGGTTATTCCTCCGGCGACGCGATCTCCGAAATGAACCGTCTTGCCGCGAACCTGCCGAACGGCTTCGGTTATGAGTGGACTGGCCAGTCGTTGCAGGAAATTCAATCCGGGGCGCAAGCACCGCTGCTGATCGCGCTCAGTATCGTATTCGTGTTCCTGCTGCTGGCAGCCCTGTACGAAAGCTGGTCGATCCCGCTCGCCGTGATGCTCGTTGTGCCGTTGGGCGTCATCGGATCGGTGCTGGCGGTGACGTTCCGCGGCATGCCGAACGACGTGTATTTCATGGTAGGGCTTATCGCGATCATCGGACTATCGGCGAAGAACGCCATCCTGATCATCGAGTTCGCAAAGGATCTGCGAGCCGAGGGCAAGTCGCTGCGCGAGGCGACGATCGAGGCGGCGCATCTGCGCTTCCGGCCGATCCTGATGACGTCGCTGGCTTTCACGCTCGGCGTTCTGCCGTTGGCGATTGCACGCGGCGCCAGTGCCGCCAGTCAGAATGCGATCGGCACGGGTGTGATTGGCGGCATGATTTCCGCGACGATCCTGGCGATTTTCTTCGTGCCGGCCTTCTTCGTGTTCGTCATGACCCTGTTCGGCAAGGGTGATACCGCGGCGGAAACCCCGCCGGCGGAAGGCAGCGAAAAGCTGCCGGTAGAAAGCAACGCGTAAGCGTGCTGTGGCGAGGAGGCGAGATCGCGCCTCCTCGTGATTATCCGGGTTTATCTGAGCAAATTCGCCGGCTGAAATCAGCCCGATGATCGGCAGCGCGGCGCGCGCTCCACGGCCTATGCCCGGTTTGCTCTATCTCAACGACCGTTGTTCTGCATTGAGGGCCGTCTCGGTCAGCCGCGGCCGTGCAGGCCGAACTCCTTCCGCAGTCTGTCTGTGTGTTCGCCCAAGGATGGCACGGTCCGTCCGTCTGACACCTGCCGAACCGGCGAGGCCGGAACTTGCACGTCATGCCCGCCGGTCTGCACTGAAATGCGGCGCAGTGCGGGATGACGTGAGAGATCCTCCACCGTCGAGACGTTCGACCATGCCAGGTTGCAGTCGTCCAAACGTCGACGGGCTTCGTCCACGGTCAGCGCGATGAAGACGTCGGCGAGGATGGCCTGTAGCACGTCGCGATTTTCCACGCGGCGCGGATTGTCCGCAAAGCGTGGGTCCTCAATCAGGTCCGGCCGCCGTAGCACGTCGCTACAAAATCGCCGCCACTCTCCGGGGTTCTGCACGACGATAACGATCTCGCCATCGCGGCACGCAACGCGTCCGTAGGGAAATATGGACGCGTGATTGAGACCCGTGCGTGGCGTGCGCTTGTCCGCGTGCTCATGGTGCAGCAGCGGCACACTCATCATATCAGCCAACGCGCCGAACATGTCGACTTCGATGGCCTTGCCACGGCCGGTTTGCGCACGCTCGATCAACGCTTCCAGGACGGCGGCATGCGCGTTCATTCCGGTCAGCACGTCCGCGATCGATACGCCGACCTTCACCGGAGCATCGGGTGTGCCGGTGACAGAGCAGAGGCCGGACTCGGCCTGAATGAGCAGATCGTAGGCGCGCATCGCGCGATAGGTGCTGTTCTGCGGATAGCCGGCAATGTCCACGGCGATAAGGCGCGGATAGCGTTGCGTCAGTTCGCGTGAGCCCAGATCGAGGCGCGCCGCGGCGCCCGGTGCAAGGTTCTGCACGAACACATCGGCTTTGGCGATCATGCGCTCGAGCAGGGCACGGTCGCCTTCATCCTTGATGTCGAGAACGGCGCTTTCCTTGCCACGGTTCAGCCACGCGAAATAGGCGCTGGTTCCGTGAACGGTGCGATCGTAGTGGCGGGCCGTTTCACCTTCGGCGCGCTCGATCTTGATGACGCGGGCGCCGGCATCGGCCAGGCGCACCGTGCAGGCCGGCGCGGCGACCGCCTGTTCGATGGATATGACCAGCAGGTCTGACAGCGGCTGCATCGCGGAACCTCAATAAGAGCGCGGTAGCCCGAGCACGTGTTCGGCCAGATAGCACAGGATCAGATTGGTTGAGATTGGTGCGACCTGGTACAGGCGCGTCTCCCTGAATTTGCGCTCCACGTCATATTCCTCGGCAAACGCAAAACCACCATGCGTCTGCACGCAGGCCTCGGCGGCCGCCCACGACGCTTCGGCGGCAAGCATCTTCGCCATGTTGGCTTGTTCGCCGCAGTCCTGGCCACTTTCAAAAAGCGATGCGGCCTGCAGCACCATCAGTTCAGCGGCACGCATTTGCGCGTAGGCGCGGGCGATTGGAAACTGAACGCCCTGGTTCTGGCCGATTGGGCGACCGAAGACTTCGCGTTCGACGGCATAGCGCGAAGCTTTGTCGATGAACCACTTCGCATCACCGATGCATTCCGCGGCGATCAGAATACGCTCGGCATTCATGCCGGACAGAATATATCGAAAGCCCTTGCCTTCTTCGCCGATGAGGTTTTCCGCCGGCACTTTCACGTGATCGAAGAAGACTTCGGTCGTGGCGTGGTTCATCATGGCGCGGATCGGCTTGATGGTCATGCCGGCTTTCAGCGCTTCGCGCATGTCGACAATGAAAACCGACAGTCCGTCGGTCCGCTTCGCGACCTGTTCCTTCGGCGTCGTGCGCGCCAGAAGCAGCATGAGATCGGAGTGCTCAGCGCGCGAGGTCCAAACCTTTTGGCCGTTGATGACGTAATGATCGCCCTCGCGCTTGGCGAACGTCTTGATCGATGTGGTGTCTGTGCCGCTGGTCGGTTCGGTCACGCCGAAGGCCTGCAGGCGCAGATCGCCCGCGGCGATACCCGGCAGATAACGTGCCTTCTGTTCCGGGGATCCATGCCGAAGCAGCGTGCCCATGGTATACATCTGGGCGTGGCAGGCGCCGCCATTTGCGCCGGATCGCTGCACCTCTTCCAGTATCGCGGCGGCAGCAGTCAAGGTGAGGCCAGCGCCACCGAATTCTTCCGGAATCAGCACAGAGAGATAGCCTGCGTCCGACAATGCCTTCACAAAGCTGGTGGGATAGGCGCGATCTCGGTCGAGCTGGCGCCAGTACTCGGCCGGAAACGCTTCGCACAGCTTGCGAATGCTTCTGCGGATTTCGGCGATCTCGTCGCCTTGCGGAAGATCCTTGATCGCCATCGACAAGCGTTCCTTTTATTGCCGGGCCCTGTCGGCTTCCAGATTGGAACCAAGTCAGGTCTGCTTTCATAAGACCTTGTGTCGGTTCTGGCTGAGCGCAATTCCATCCAATGCAGCTAGCCGCTCAGCCGCTGAATGTCGACATGTTCGTGGGAATGAGGGCAGCAGCCATGCGAGTTGCGAATAGCGAGCATGCAGGGATTCCAAGGGGTTTTAATGGAAATCGCGCGACTTGGGCAGGATGCGCACGTTGCGCGGATGGTGTGTGCGCGGAGCTTGCGGGTGCAGGAACTCATCGACGGGTGATAGCGAGATCTTCGTGTCATGATCCTCAGAAAGCCGCCGCAATTCGCTGGTGCGGTCTGATACCCGTTGCGCCATGAGATGCACCACGCCCTCCGGACTTTTCTGCACCCGGCCTTCGATCAGCAACAGCCGGGCTCCCATGACCTCCCTGCGGAAACGTTCGAACTGCCGCGCCCACAGCACCACATTGGTAATGCCGGTTTCGTCCTCGATCGTGATGAAAATGGCGTTGCCCTTGCCTGGCCGCTGGCGCACCAGAACCACGCCGGCGGTGCGGGTCCAGCGGCCGTCGGGCCGTTCGGAAGTTTCCGCGCAGGTCGAGACACCTTCGGCTCGAAACACATTGCGCAGAATAGCCATCGGGTGTCCCTTCAAAGAGAGTCGCGTGGTCTGATAATCGGCTGCGATGTGCTCGGACAGTGGCATGCGCGGCAGCAGCGCATCCGGTTCGTCGCCAAGTTCGCGGGCGTCCGCCGCGGCAAACAATGGCAACGGCGCATCATCGGGCAGGCGCCGGACTTCCCATAGCGCATCACGCCGATCGAGACCGAAGGAACGGAAGGCGTCTGCATCGGCGAGTAGACGCAAGGCGCGTCCCTGCAGGTCGGCGCGAATGCTCAGCTCTTCCATTGTTGCATACGGGCTGCTGCGCGCCGCGACGAGGCGATCGGCGTCGTCCTGGCGCATACCGTCGATTTGTCTGAAACCGAGCCGCAATGCGAACGCGCCCACCGCGTTTCGCTCAATCGTATTGTCCCAGCTACTGTAATTAACGTCGATGCCGCGGATCTCGACGCCATGTTCGGCCGCATCGCGCACGATCTGGGCCGGCGCATAAAACCCCATAGGCTGGGCGTTGAGCAGCGCGCAGGCGAACACGGCCGGAAACCGGCATTTGATGAAGGACGAAATATAAACCAACTTGGCGAATGACGCGGCGTGGCTTTCGGGAAAGCCATAGCTGCCGAAGCCCTTGATCTGCTCGAAGCAATTGCGAGCGAACGCCGGATCATAGCCGCGCGCAATCATGCGATCGATCATCTTGGATTCAAATGTGCCAATGGTGCCGACGTTGCGAAACGTCGCCATGGCGCGGCGCAGGGCATTGGCTTCTTCATGAGTGAACTTGGCAGCAACTATGGCGAGTCTCATCGCCTGTTCCTGAAACAACGGCACGCCGAGGGTTTTCTGCAGAACCTCATATAGTTCGTCTGGCGGACCGTGCGCGGGGGATGGTGAGGGGAAACGAATCTCATCAGGCTTGGCCCTGCGTTGAAGGTAAGGGTGCACCATATTGCCCTGGATCGGGCCGGGCCTGACGATCGCGACCTGGATCACCAGGTCATAGAATTTCCGCGGTTTCAGCCGCGGCAGCATGTTTATCTGTGCCCGGCTTTCCACCTGGAATACGCCGAGCGAGTCCCCTGCGCACAGCATGTCGTAGACGTCGGCCTGTTTCTGGGGGACGTTGGCAAGGGTGTAGTCGATGCCGGTTTGCGTTCGCAGAAGATCGAACGCCTTGCGAATGCATGTCAGCATGCCCAACGCCAGCACGTCGACTTTCATCAGGCCAAGCGCGTCGATGTCGTCCTTGTCCCATTCGATGAAGGTGCGCTTATCCATGGCGGCATTGCCGATCGGCACGGTCTCGTCGAGACGGCCTTGCGTCAGCACGAAGCCGCCGACGTGCTGGGACAGATGGCGCGGAAATCCAAGCAGCCGCACGGCGAAATCGACGGCACGGCGGATGGCCGGATTGGCAGGATCGAGTCCGGCATCGTGAATGTGGCGGTCGGCGATATCGCTGCCCCAGCTTCCCCATTGCATGCTGGCGAGCCGCGCCGTCACATCTTCCGTCAGGCCGAGCGCCTTGCCGACTTCGCGAATGGCACTGCGCGGCCGGTAGCTGATGACGGTTGCGGCGATGCCCGCACGATGCAGGCCGTACTTGTCATAAATGTACTGGATCACCTCCTCGCGGCGCTCATGCTCGAAATCGACGTCGATGTCCGGTGGTTCCTTGCGCTCCGTTGAGATGAAGCGCGCGAACAGCAGATCATGCTCGGCAGGGTCGATAGCCGTAATACGCAGCACATAGCAGACGGCAGAGTTGGCGGCCGATCCGCGACCTTGGCACAGGATGCCTTGGCTTTCGGCGAAGCGCACGATGTCGTGGATCGTCAGGAAATATTGTGCGTATTCGAGCTGGGCGATCAGCTCCAATTCCGCGCGGATGAGATTTCTGACCTTATCCGGGATGCCATCCGGATAGCGGACGGCAGCGCATTTCCAGGTTAGATGTTCAAGCCAAGGTTGTGGCTCCCAGCCGACGGGGATTGGCTCTTTAGGGTATTCGTATTTGAGCTGGTCGAGCGAGAATTTCACACGGGCGAGCAGACGCTGGGTTTCCGCAATGGCCTCCGGGCAATCCCGGAATAGTCGTGCCATTTCGCGCGGATCTTTGAGATGCCGGTCGGCATTGGCCTCGAGCATTCGACCGGCGCTATCGATGGTGACGCCCTCCCGAATGCAGGTCATCACATCCTGCAGGTCGCGCTGACCGGGGTTGGCATAGAGCACATCATTCACGGCGAGCAACGGCACGCGGAGTGTTTCGGCGGTCTGGCGCAGACCGGCGAGACGCCGCCGGTCATCGCCGCGACGGTGCATGGCGGCGGCGAGCCAGACGGAGCCGGGGGCGGATTCGGCCAGCGGGGCCAACGTGGCGGCAAGCTCATCGGGCGGGCGATCCGGCATGACGATCAACAGCAAATCGCGCATGTCGGCCATGAGATCCGGGAGGGTAAGAGTACAGTTTCCTTTGTCCGCAAGAAGATTGCCGGATGTCAGCAGGCGACACAGACGTCCCCAACCATCGCGGTTTTCGGGGTAAACGATGATGTCCGGCGTGCCGTCCGAGAACACCAGCCGGGCGCCGGTCGCAAGCTTGAAGGCTTGTGCGCGGGCCCGCAGTGATGAGGTGTCGGGGATATCTGGCGCGGCGGGTAAGGGACGCTCATGCCATGTAAATTCTCCAGGCCCTGATCCCTCGCGCTTTTTCTCGGGAGGAACGGCGGCGTTTTCCCGCAATTCCTTGAGCGCACTGTAGGCACGCACGACACCTGCGACCGAGTTGCGATCGGCGATGCCTATGCCGGTGTGGCCGAGCGCGAGTGCGGTCGCGACCAGGTCGGCGGCGGGGGATGCGCCACGCAGGAACGAGTAGTTAGAAGCTGTGGCGAGTTCGGCGTACATCACGCGAATAGTCCATGGATGAACCAGCGGGGCGGCGTTTCGGTTTGTCCGTAATCGCCGCGACGGAAGATCCAGAAGCGGTGGCCCGTCGTGTCCTCGACGCGGTAATAATCACGCGGCGCGGCGGCGGCGGTTGCGTGCCACCATTCCGGGGCAATGCGCTCTGGCCCTTCAGTGTGCGCGACCTCGTGCAGGATGCGTCGCCATCGGAAACGCAACGGCGGGCCATCGGGCACTTCGGCTATGGCGTCGATGCGTTGCGGCGGATCGAACATCTGCAAGGGACGGGCGGGTGGCACATCGGCTTCGCGAGGCGCGAAGACTGTGGTCGATGACGGCTTTTCAGCCTTGACGGAGCCCGCAGGCATGAGCCGGCCAGCGTGCTCGGGGATATGGCTGTTGCATGCCTTGAAGCGCAGCACGCGATCATGTCCGAAACGCACGACCAACCTGTCGACAAGATCATCGACCGCGTCATCCGCTTGCGAACTCATACGCCCATCGAGACAGGGTTGCTGTGGGCTCAATGGTTCGGTGAGCGGGATGGTGAGTCGGACGGCATCGAACCCGAAGCCCGCATCGATCGGCTCGGCCAGGGTCGCCATGCGCTCTCGGTAAAGGCTTCGCAGCAAGGAGACGTCGCGTGACGGACGGCCGGTTTCGACCGTCAGTTGCCGGATTTCGCCATCGCTGCGGTACAGGCTGGCTATGAAGATGCGACCGCCATGATCGTGTGCCTGCAATGCTGTTGCAGCGGCGTCGAGCAAGATGGCCAGTACGTCTTCCAGGGCATCGAGCTGGGTCAGTGGTTCGGTGAAATGACGATCGATGACGATATCCGCCAGCGGGCGTATCGGCGTGATGCGGATATCTTCGCGGCCGAGCGTGCGGACAAGACGGGTGATCAAACCCTGACCGAAGCGTGCCGCGAGTGCTTCGAAGGGGCGATCCGCAACGGCCCCGATGGTCTTCAAGCCGGCACGCGACAGGGCCGTGACGGTATCGGACGACAAACCGGCAATAGCCATGATGGGCAATCGGCGCACCAGGGCTTCTTCGCCGCCCGACGGGGCAATGGGGAGAATGCTGAAACGGGACAGGGCGCGGGCGGCTTCCGGGGTGCCGGCGACCGTTGCACGAACCTGCAGCCCCATTCGCTCGATATGAGAGATGACGCGGGCGCGCAGGCCTTCTTCGCCGCCAAACAGGTGCGCACATCCGCTGATGTCGAGCATCAGCCCGTTCGGAGGATCGAGCGCGACGAGTGGCGTATAGCGATCGCAATGCAGAGCCAGCCTGTTGAGCAGTTCAGCATCGGAGCGTTCGTCCAATTCGGCGACGGCGATATCCGGAACGCGCGCGCGTGCATCCGCCAGCGTTGAACCGCGACGCAGGCCCAGCTTGATGGCGGATGGATCGATCGCCGCGAGCCGCAAGCTGCCGCGCGTTCTTTCGACGACGACGAGCGGGCATTCATCCCGTTCGGCGAAACGCTGGATGCTGCGCAGGCGATGCAGACGATCCGTCTCGAGAAAAGGAAACCACAGAGCGAGGTAGCGGCGTTGATTGGGATGGCCGATGCTGGAGACGTTTGTGTGCACGATCCCACTCCACACTCCACAAATGCCCGGCGATACCGCCGCGCAGACGCAACAGATCGAGTTCAAAAGCCGGCAGGCCGGGGGCATTGGCTGCAAGCGCCCGCGAGGGAGACGCGCGCACACGCCAGCGCGTAGTGGCGGCGCTTTGCGATGGCGCAGCAGCGGCGCGGACCATGATAACGGGCACACCGGATTTTCTGGCCGCGAGCGACAGGCGGCGGCTTGCTTTCAGGTCGAGAAGTTTGGATTCGCCCCAGAATGCGATGACGACAGCGCCGAGCCCCACGCATCGTGCGGCCTGCTCGCCAGCGTTCAGACCTCCGGCGATATCGCGGACACGGACAAGAATGATGCGGTGAGGGTCGAGCCCCATCTCGCTCAGGCCGGCCGTGTTGAGGCATCCCGTTTCGGTGTCGATGACATCCTGCCGGACAATGAGCGTGGGGCGATCTTTGCTCGCCATCGCAGCCAACGCCAGGGCAAAGCCGGTGGCGGCCACCGTATCGGCATGGGCGGCTGCATACAGTTCATGCAATGCCCCACGCGCCAGCCCGCCGCCCAATGCCTGGTCGATGGTTTCGACGCCAAGAGATACAGCGGCAGACCCTGGTCCGGAAACCGATCCGGTCGTAGGATAGCCGTCGAGGATGCGGCCTTTCAGGGCCTGCCTCAGGGCTACAGCGGTGTCCTGCCTCGTTTGCATGTTCTTATTTTGTTCTTTTTCGCCGCGCTGTCAAGATAGCGTGTGTGCGACGCCTTCCGACTGTCGAGAAATAGATGTCTTTTGACCTGTATCAATTCGCGCTGACACGGTGATCCTAGATTGCCGAATTGGTCCGTGGCCGCCGCGATGCATGGCCGGCAATAACTAGGGAGCGACGATGGCCAGCCTTCCGGCCCAACAAAACGACGCCGAAGTGCGCCTCGACAGCATCGCGATCCGCAACGCGCCGTTCGATGCGCCATGGGATTGGCTCGCTGCGGGCTGGCGCGATTTGTGGGCGGCGCCCCGTATCGGGCTGACCTACGGCGCGGTGTTTGCGGGATTGGCTGTTCTGCTGTCGCTTGGCCTGCTGCAGTTCGGGATGCAGTCCTTGATCCTGGCGCTGGGCGGCGGCTTTCTGCTGATCGCACCGCTGACGGCAGTCGGGCTTTATGAAACCAGCCGGCGTCTACAGACCGGCGAGCCGATCGACGCCGGGGCTATCGTCGGTGCAGGGCTGCGCGCGCCGGGGCAACTGGCTTTCTTCGGCGCCATCCTGGCCTTTGCCTATATCATCTGGCTGCAACTGGCATTTCTGCTGTTCATGCTGTTCGTGGGCAGTCGGGGAATACCGCCAGCCAGCGAGTTCCTGCAGACTCTGCTGTTCACGCCGCACGGTCTGGGGCTGCTGGTGGTGGGCACGGTGGTGGGCGGCGTGCTCGCCGTGCTGGTATTCACGATCTCGGCCGTCTCGGTGCCGCTGATGATGACGCATCGCGTCGGTGTCGTTACCGCGATGACTGTCAGTGCTCAGGCTGTTGCCCGCAACATCAAGCCGATGGCGCTATGGGCGGCGCTGATCGCCGGTTTCATGATGCTCGGGATTTCCAGCATGTTCATCGGTCTGGTGATCATCTTTCCGCTGATCGGTCATGCAACCTGGCACGCCTATCGCAGCATGATCGCCGGGTGACGCGGCGGGGGCGCGGCCCTCACAACTCAGAGCGTTTGCCTGAAATCACTTGTCCGCGTGCGAACCGCCGGACCGTTTTGTCTGTTCGTCCTGCAAAGCGCGCCATCCTGCCCCTTCCAGATCCTCGAACTGCCCGACGCGCAGCGCCCACAGGAACGCCGCAAGTCCCAATCCGCCGAGAACCAGCGCCGCGGGAATAAGCCAGGCGAGAGCCGTCATCGGTCAGATCTCCAGTCGCTTGCCGCGCAGCCGCACGGCGTTGGCGGTCACCGCGATCGACGAGGATGACATGGCGATCGCAGCGATCAGTGGCGTCGCATAGCCCGCGACCGCCAGCGGTACGAACAAGACATTATAGCCGAGCGAAATCGCGAAGTTCTGTATCGCCATGCGATGCGAAGCCTTGGCGACAGCGAGTGCCTCGACGACTGCATCGAGCCGTTCGCCCTGGAACACGACGTCGGCGGTGGTCTGGCTGACATCGGCGGCGGTCGAAGGCGAAATGGAAGCATGCGCCGCGGCCAGCGCAGGAGCATCGTTGAGGCCGTCACCGACCATCAGCACCTTGCGGCCTGCCCCCTTGAGTGCATCGAGATGCTCGATCTTGTCGGAGGGCTTCTGGCGAGCGTGCCATGTCGCAATATCGACGGCGCGGGCGGCTTCGCCAACGGCTTTTGTGCGATCGCCGGAGAGCAGTTCGATGACGTAGCCGGCGCGGGTCAGCTTGGCGATGACGGCGGCGGCGTCCGGGCGCAATCGGTCCTCGAAGCGCAAGGCGATGGGCGCGCCGTTGGCTGGCTTGTACCAGAGGGCTGCGAGATCATCGGTATCCGCTGCGACGCCGCACCAGGCGGCGGATCCGAGGCGTTCGACGCCATTGGCGCGATCACGTTCAAGCCCGCTGCCGATGATTTCGCGCACGTCCTGCGTTGCTTCGATCGGCAAGCCGCGATTGCGGGCGGCGTGAACCACGGCGCGTGCATAAGGGTGGCGGCTGGCGGCACCGAGGGCCGCGGCGCGCGAAAGCACTTCGGCGGAGACAGTGTCCGCATCGACAAGGCGCGGCTCGCCTAATGTCAGTGTGCCAGTTTTGTCGAAGACGATCGTATCGACTTCGGCCAGTCGCTCCAGACCATCCGATGCCTTGACGAGCACGCCGCGTCCGAACAAACGGCTGGTCGCGGCGACCTGCACGGCGGGTACGGCCAGCGCCAGCGCGCACGGGCAGGTGATGATGAGTACCGCAATCGCGGCGGTGAGTGCCGGTTCCCAGCCGTAGCCGACGAGCATCCAGCCGATGAACGTCGACAGGCCGAGCAGGTGGACGGCAGGCGCGTAATGGCGGGCTGCGCGATCGGCCATGCGCACGTAACGGCCGCGGCCTTGTTCGGCGGCGTCCATCAGGCGGCTGATTTCGGCGATCAGGGTTTTTTCATCGGTGGCGGTGGCCTCGATGGTCAGCGGTGCGCCGAGGTTGAGCGTGCCGGCATAGACGTCGCGGCCGGCACGGGCGGCGACAGGTTCGGCCTCGCCGGTGATCAGGCTTTCATCGATGGCGCCTTCGCCGTGGACGATGCGGCCGTCGGCGGCAATGCGTTCGCCGGACGCGACGAGCACGCGCATGCCCGGCTGCAACGCTTGCGACGGCATGCGCTCGACCGTGCCGTCGGCGGTCAGGACGGTCGCCATGCTGGAGCGCAGACCCAGCAGGTTGGCGGCGGCGCCGGCCGCGCGCGTGCGCATATGGCGATCGAGGAAGCGGCCGATCAGCAGGAAGAACAGCAGCGAGACGGCGGCGTCGAAGTAGACCTGCTGACTGCCACGCATGGTCTGGTACAGGCTCATGCCGGTTGCCAGCAGCACGCCGAGCGAGATCGGCACGTCCATGTTCAGTCGGCGGGCGCCGAGCGCCTGGGCGGCCGAGCGGAAGAACGGCTGCCCGGCGTAGGCAACGGTCGGCAACGCGATCAGCGCCGATAGCCAGTGAAACAGCGTCTGCAGCGACTTGTCCATATCACCGGCTTGGCCCGACCAGACGGCGACCGACAGCAGCATGATATTGGCGGCCGCAAAACCAGAGACGCCGACACGGCGCAGCAGATCGCCGTCGGCGGACCGCGTCGCGACATTCAGATCGCTGATCAGCGGCGCGGCCTTGAAGCCGGCATTGGCCAGCGCGTCGACGATGGCGTCGGTCGATAGCGCCTTGCCGCTGGTCACGGTCAGGCGACGGGCGGAGAGATTGGCGCGCGCCTGCGCGACGCCGGAGACGGACAGCGCCGCCTGCTCGACTTTGCGCATGCAGCCGCCGCAGTGCATGTTTTCGATCGCCAGCGTGAGGATCTGAGGCCGGCTGTTGTCGTTGCTCGCAGCAGCGGGGGTGGATGTCTGCTGTGTCGGCTGAGGATACGTCAGGACTTGAGCCACAGTCTCTTCCTCGCTCTGAAGACGGGATCGCTGTTTTCACCACGCGGCCACGCGGCCTCAATGTTGACCATCCATGAGCCGGGTTCGATGGCGCCCACGTCCACGGCATAACGGCCGGTGTCGATTTCGCTGAAGGAAAGCGCGATGTCGTGCCGGTTGGTCGAGGGGCGACCGAGGACGCCCTTGATGTGCAGGCCCGACACTGGCTTTCCGGCGTTGTCTGTCAATCGCAGCACGACGGCATCACCGGACACTTCGATAATCTCGGTCCAGCCGAGCTCGGCCTGGCGCGCGCCGGCGGCGATGCGATCGTTGTACTGTAGGCCCTTGCGATAGGGTTCTTGCGCAACGACGCCGGTGTAGGTTGAGATCGCCGAATACAGAAACACACCGTTGACCGCGAAGATCACGCCGAAAAAGCCGAGAAAGGCGATCAGCACGTGCTTGCCTTTCAAGCCGCTGGTTTCAGTTTGCGTTGCCATTTGCCGGGCTCTCCTTGGATCTATCGCGCGGCCGGGCGCTGGGCGCTCTGGAAGACGGCTGCGCGATGCACGGTCAATCCGCTTTCGGTATCCGTTACCACCACGTTGAAGTGCGTTGCTGGCGGCGTCAGTGCATCCAATGCGTGCGGCGGCACGGTCACCAGCAGCCGCAACTCACGCAGGTTGTCGGGCGGGAGTTCGATGCGGGGGACATCGCCATCGATACCGACGACAGACAGACGCGCGTCCTGCAGCCCATCGACACTGAGCACGACCGTGCGCGTGTCATGCAGCTTGTTCAGCACCTTGATGGTGAAGCCGTTGCGCACGCCGCCGTCCGACAGCGGCACGAACAACACGCCGCGGTCGCGCAGTACGTTGACTTCCAGCGTGGTGCGCATGGCCATGCCGAACGCCATCACGAGGCACGCGATCGAAATCAGCGCCGTATACAGCACCGTGCGCGAACGGATGAGCTGCAGCGGCTCATGCTTCAGGCCGGCGGCGGCGGCTTCCTGCTTGGCGATGGTGTCGTAGGCAATCAGGCCACGCGGCTTGTGGACCTTTTCCATCACCTCGTCGCAGGCGTCGATACACAAGGCGCACTGGATGCATTCCATCTGCGCGCCATCGCGGATATCGATGCCCATCGGGCAGACCACGACACAGGCCTTGCAGTCGATGCAGTCGCCACGGCCCTCCCAGCCTTGCGATTTGCGCAGCGGTCCGCGCGGTTCCCCGCGTTCCTGACGGTAGCTGACCAGCAGCGTGTGGCGGTCGATCATTGCGCCCTGGATGCGCGGCCACGGACACATATAGATGCACACCTGCTCGCGCGCGATGCCGCCGAGCAGGTAGGTGGTGGCCGTGAATATGCCGAGAAACAGGTAGGCGATCAGCGGCGCGGTGCCGTCCAGCAATTCCGCGCCAAGCGTCGGAGCATCGCGGAAGTAGAAAACCAGCGCGCCGCCGGTCAGCAAGCCGATCAGCATCCAGGACAGATGCGTCATGGTCTTCTTGAAAATCTTGGACGGCCCCCACGGTTCTTTGTCGAGGCGGATGCGCGCGTTGCGGTCACCCTGCCAGAGGCGCTCGACCGCGATCATGAGATCGGTCCACACCGTTTGCGGGCATGCGTATCCGCACCAGACACGTCCGGCGACGGCGGTGACGAGAAACAGCGCCAGGGCTGAGATCACCAGCAGTCCGGTGACGAAATAGAGTTCCTGCGGCCAGATCTCGATGAAGAAGAAAAACAGCCGGCCATTGGCGAAATCCATCAGCACCGCCTGATCCGGCAGCGTCGGACCGCGATCCCAACGCAGCCAGGGCAGCGCGTAATAGATGCCGAGGGTGATCGCCATGACCACCCATTTCGCGAGCCGGAATCGGCCGTGCGCAAGCCGCGGGTAGATCTTGCGGCGGCTTTCGTATAGCTCGCGATCCGCCTTGCGATTGACCGCAGTGACGTCAATCTTCTCGACACCGGGCGCCGCCTCGCGATGGAGGAAGTCGGCAGGTTCGAACTTTTGTCGCGCTTCTATCACGGTCATCGCAGCTCTTTCGCCTCTCCCGCGAACGGGAAGAGGGGACTTCTATTGGCCTCCGCCGAGCGAATGCACGTAGACGGCCAGCGACTTCAGGGTCACAGGATCGAGCCGGCCTTCCCACAACGGCATCATGCCGCCGCGGCCGGTGCGGACGCTTTCCACGATCGCGGACTTGCTGTCGCCGTAGAGCCAGATTGCGTCCGTCAGGTTGGGTGCGCCGAGTTCGACGTTGCCCTTGCCGGCGTCGCCGTGGCATGCGGCGCACTGTTCGGCGAAAGTGTCCTTGCCGCGCGCGACGGCTTCCTGATTGGTGGCGCGGCCCGTCAGCGAAAGCACATACTCGGCAGCGTCATCGATCTGGCTGTTGTCGAGCAGCTTGTCGATGCCGTAGCGCGGCATCAGGCTGGAGCGCGTATCGGCGTGTTCAGACCGAATACCAAAGCGGATGGTCTTGTAGATGTCGTCGATGCTGCCGCCCCACAGCCATTCGTCGTCGTTGAGGTTCGGATAGCCGACGAATCCCTGGGCGCCGCGGCCATGGCACGGCGCGCAGTTGGTGGCGAACGATGCCGCACCGCCCGCCATCGCGAAGCGCAGCAGTTCCGGATTGTCCTTCACCTGCCCAAGTGGTGTGGCGTCGAGTTCGGCGCGGAAGGTCCCCTGCGCCGCGCGTGCGGTTTCCAGTTCCTCAGTGACGGCAGCGCGCTCGGAATATCCGAGGACGCCCTCGGTATAGCCGGTCAATGTCGGCCATGCCGGATACAAGATCCAGTAGCCGATCGACCAAATGATCGAGGCGTAGAACGTCCACAGCCACCACTTCGGCAGCGGCTTGTTCAGTTCCTTGATACCGTCCCACTCGTGTCCGGTGGTTTCGACGCCGGTGACCTCGTCGATGTCCCTCTTGCTCATGACCGGCCCCTGTCGGTTCTGGATTGTGTGTCGAGGTCGAGCGCGTCGCGCTGGATGACCTCGAATTTCTTGCGGTTCGCCGGCCAGAACGCGTAGGCGAGGACGCCCGCGAACAGCGCAACGAACAGCAGCAGTGACGTGACCTGACTGATCTGCGCGACCGTGTCGTAGCTCATGGTCTCATCCTCAGCGCAAGTTGGGTCCAGCGGCGTCGAAGGTCGTGAAGTCGACCATCGTGCCCAGCACCTGCAGGTAGGCGATCATCGCGTCGAGTTCGGTGATTTCGCCCTCGGCCTTGCCGTCGAACTTGGCGACCTTGGCCTTGGGATAGCGGGTCAGCATCTCACGTGCGGCGCGCGAATCCGGATCGACCTGGGCGCGGAGATCTGCGGCCGCCTTCTCGATCATTTCGTCGGTGTAGGGCACGCCAACCATGCGCAGCGTCTTCAGGCGCTGGGCGATGTTGTCAGCGTTGAGTTTGGTCGTCGCCAGGAATGGATAGCCCGGCATGATGCTCTCCGGCACGACCGCGCGTGGATTGATCATGTGTTCCGCATGCCATTGATCGGAGTACTTGCCACCGACGCGGGCGAGATCTGGTCCGGTCCGCTTGGAGCCCCACTGGAAGGGATGGTCGTACATGCTTTCCGCAGCCAGACTGTAATGGCCATAACGCTCGACCTCATCGCGCAGCGTGCGGATCATCTGGCTATGGCAGGAATAGCAACCCTCGCGGATGTAGATGTCGCGGCCAGCCTGTTCGAGCGGGCTGTAGGGACGCATGCCCTGCACCTTCTCGATGGTGCTTTCGACCCAGAACAGCGGGGCGATCTGCACGATGCCGCCGATCGACACGACGATCAGGGTGCAGACCAGCAGCAGGATGGAGTTGCGTTCGAGTGTGCCGTGATTGATCACCGTTGGATCCCCCTTATTCGGCCGGAACCGGACGCAACTCAGGCGCCGCCGCGATGCGTGGCTGTTCGGTGATGTCGACAGGCTTGTCGCCGCGCACCGTGCGCCAGATGTTGTAGGCCATGATCAGAGAGCCGATGACGAACAGCAGGCCGCCCACCGCTCTGATGATGTAGAAGGGCTTCATCGCCTCGACAGACTCGACGAACGAGTACTGAAGGAAGCCGAGGCTATCGTAGGCGCGCCACATCAGACCCTGCAGGATGCCCGACACCCACATCGACGTGATGTAGAGAAGGATGCCGACGGTTGCGATCCAGAAGTGCCATTCGACGAGCCGCAGCGAGTACAGGCCCTCACGCTTCCACAGCCACGGCACCAGGCAGTAGACGGCGCCGAAGGAGACCATGGCGACCCAGCCGAGCGCGCCGGAATGCACGTGTCCGATGGTCCAGTCGGTGTAGTGACTGAGCGAGTTCACCGCCTTGATCGACATCAGCGGGCCCTCGAAGGTCGACATGCCGTAGAAGGCGACCGACACCACCAGCAACCGCACGACAGGATCGGTGCGCAGCTTGTCCCAGGCGCCCGACAGCGTCATCAGGCCGTTGATCATGCCGCCCCATGAGGGCATCCACAGCATGATCGAGAAGGTCATGCCGAGCGTCTGCGCCCAATCCGGCAGCGGCGTGTAGTGCAGATGGTGCGGACCGGCCCAGATGTAGATGAAGATCAGCGTCCAGAAGTGCACGATGGACAGGCGGTAGGAATACACCGGCCGCTCCACGCGCTTCGGGATGAAGTAGTACATGATGCCGAGGAAGCCGGCGGTCAGGAAGAAGCCGACCGCGTTATGACCGTACCACCATTGCGTCATCGCATCCTGCACGCCGGAGAACAGCACGTAGCTTTGCGAGCCGGTCAGCGACACAGGGATCGCCAGGTTGTTGACGATGTGCAGCATCGCGATGGTGACGATGAACGCCAGATAGAACCAGTTCGCGACGTAGATGTGCGGTTCGCGGCGGCGGAAGATGGTGCCGAGGAATACCAGCAGGTAGACGACCCAGACGATGGTCAGCCACAGGTCGGCGTACCATTCGGGTTCGGCGTATTCCTTGCTCTGGGTGACGCCGAGCAGATAACCCGTGCCGGCGATGAGAATGAAGAGCTGATAACCCCAGACCACGAAATAGGGTGCCCAGCGGCCCGGCATGCGGGCGTGACAGGTGCGCTGCACGACATACAGCGAGGTGGCGATCAGCACGTTGCCACCGAACGCGAAAATCACCGCCGAGGTGTGCAGCGGGCGCAGACGGCCGAATGTCGTCCAGGGCAGATCGAGGTTCAGGGCCGGAATGGCCATCTGCCAGGCGATGATGTCACCGACCATGAAGCCGGCAACGCCCCAGATCACCGCCGCGATGGTCGCGACACGGATGGGGCCATCGAAATATCCGGTCTCGTCGGGGGAATACTCCTTCAAGCCGAACGACGTCTTGAGAATGTACGCACCGCCCGCGATGCAACTCAGGGCGAGCAGCGTGCCGTGAAACGCCATCACGGATTCGGCGGAGCCGATCGCCAAAATCAGTCCTATGACCAACCCGACCACGCATCCGAATACCGAAACGGCGTCGGCGAAGGCGCGCCGTTCGACTGCCGTGTCTGTCATCCTGAGAGCCCCTATGTTTTTTGTCAGTTCGCGCGATGCTGCTCTGCACCATCAGCGATATGAAGTTTGTGCTGGCGGGTGAGCCTTGATTTGGGTCAAAGCCCGGTCATCTGCGGCGTCATGGCCGTGGAGGTGTGGCAGTACGTGTGCAGACGACGGAGAAGGAAAGGCGCCGGGGAGGGCGCCTTTGAGGGGGAAGGTATCAGTCGCAGCCCGCATGCCCGCCGTTGGCGAGCATCTCCAGTTGGATGCGGTTCAGCAGGTGGACCTGATTGCAGCGGGGCAGATCCAGCAGGCCCATCGCGCGCAGCTTGGTGAAGGTGCGGCTGACGGTTTCGATGGTCAGCCCAAGGAAGTCGCCGATATCGGTGCGCGTCATCGGCAACTCGAGCCGCATGGGATCAGTACCGTTGCGCTCGTTGCGCCGCGACAGGGCGAGCAGGAAACTGGCGACGCGCTCGATGGCGCTGCGCTGGCCGGTGGTCAGCATGAGATCGCGCGTGGCCGCAAGCTCGCGCGCCAGCACTTCGTACAGCTTGAACCCGAGGGCAGGATTTTCAGCCGCCGACTGACGCAGCTTGGTGACCGGCAGACAGCGCACGCGGGTCGGACGGGTCGCCTGGGCGTTCATCGTGTGCTCGCCCTCGATACCGAGGCCGACGAGATCACCCGGGAAAGCGAAACCCATCACCTGGCGACGGCCATCGGCGAGAACCTTGAACAACGCGATGGCGCCGGTCTCTACCCTATAGAGATGGGTGACGGCGTCACCATCGGCGAACAGGAATTCCTTGGACTCCACCCGTTGGAGTGATGCGCGTGCCAAGCTCTGGTCGAGGTCCGAGATCGGCGCTGTGATGGTCGTCGCGGAAGTCCGCGCGCCTTGTGCGCCATGGCTCGCATAGGTGTGATCGCTCCAGGCCAGCATCGATGGGCTCCTTCTCGTTTGCTGAGCCCAGCCAACTGATCATCCCTTCGTCACTCGCGTGCCCCGGCGGCGTATCGAATTGTAATAGTTTGTAACAGCGGCCACCCGGCTGGCGTCGGCGCCTCAGCCGTTGATCAGATCGTGGACACCGACCGGATGCCGGCTGTGCGCCAGCAATGCGTCGTAGGCGCTGCGCTCGGCGCTGTCGTCGGACAGTTGAACCCACAGCACGATCCGGCCGAGCAACACCGATTGCTGCACCTGTTCCGCGTGCCGTTCAATCAGCCAATGCTGCAAGGCCGTCGCCAGCGTTGCTGCGCCCTCATGCGAACGGGCGGCAAGGCAATCCGCGAGGATGCCATTGGAACAGCAGATGCGCTCTATATTTCCGGCAAACGCCAGTTCCTGCTCGGACCTGGCTTCGCAAAGCGCCACGGTATCGGGTTTCTGCTGGCAGATGCGCGCGAGGCACAGGCAGTTGAAGGCGTCATTCGTCAGCCCTTTGGCGCGCAGTTCGCAGATCGCCCTTTGCAAGCCGTCCCAGTTCTCAAAACTCGTGACCGCGAAGCGAATCATCGACTGTCCAGTTGGGCGATTGGTCCCGCCTCGCAGTGAAGCACTGTGCATAGAATGATCTGCGATGTCGCGTTCGTGGATTGACATGGATCAAACACAGCTCAGCCAGTGAACTTCGCCTGTCCGTCACGTACATCGGTCCATGCGGAAGTCGGCGCAATTTGAAGCACGAGGAAAGCCGATATCGGCGCGCGCCGCCTTGATTGCGATCAAGCGCCGCGATGGCTCATCGCTGCGGATTCCCGAGGATATCGCGCAATGCCGTCACCAGATCAGTCTGCTGGTAGGGCTTGCGCAGCACTTTCAATTGCGGGCGGTCGCGGTCGTCGCCTTGGATCAGTTCCTCGGCGTAACCGGACGTCAGCAGCACTTTGATACCCGGACGCAGCTCGTGCGCGCGTTCAGCAACATCCCGGCCCGACAACCCGCCCGGCATCACCAGATCGGTGAAAATCAGGTCGACCGGCACGCCGCTGTTCAGGATGTCCAGCGCTGACGGCCCGTCGCTGGCTTCGAGGACTGTGTAGCCGATCATTTCCAGACGGCGGATGGTGAGCTTGCGCACGCGCTCGTCGTCCTCGACGACGAGAATGGTTTCGCGCGCGTTGGGGTCCGTGTCGGTTGCCGACTTGCCTTTGAGGGCTGTTGCGGAGCCTTCGTCCGAGCGCGGCAGATAGAGGTTGATGGTGGTGCCGTGCCCGACCTCGCTGTAGACCGCGACGTGGCCGCCCGATTGCTTGACGAAGCCGTAGACCATCGGCAACCCCAGGCCGGTGCCGCGGCCTTTCTCCTTGGTCGTGAAGAACGGCTCGAAAACGCGGTCGCGGACCTCCGGCGTCATACCGCTGCCGGTGTCGGAGATCGACAACTGCACATACTCGCCGGGTTTCAGCTCCGGTTGCACGAGCGTGTGGTCAGCGTCCAGCGTGATGTTGCGCGTTTCGACCACGAGTTTGCCGCCGCGCGGCATCGCATCGCGTGCGTTGACCGCCAGGTTGATGATGGCACTCTGGAATTGCGCCGGATCGGCGCGCGTCAGCCATACATCATGCGCCAGCGAGGTCGAGAGGGTGATGTGGTGGCCGAGCGTCCGTCGCAGCATATCGGTGATGCCGACGACGAGGTCGTTGAGCTGGATGACCTGCGGGTCCATATGGCGGCGGCGCGCGAAGGTCAGGAGCTGATCGGTCAGCTTCGATCCGAGTGCGGCTGCATCGCGGGCGTCGGACAGAAGCGCGCGCGAGGTGTCATCCTGAAGGCGCATCTCCAGCAGCTCGAGATTGCCGCTGATGACCAGAAGCAGGTTGTTGAAATCGTGCGCGATTCCTCCCGTGAGCTGACCGACGGCCTCCATCTTCTGCACGTGAGCAAGCCGGCGCTCGCTTTCCCGCAGCGCTTCCTCGACATGCTTGCGGTCGGAAATGTCGTAGATCATGCCGGTGAAATAGCGCCGGCCGTCGTCCCAGAACTCGCTCACCGACAGGTGGACTGGAAACGTCGTGCCGTCCTTGCGCCGTCCGCTGACCTCCCGGCCGATGCCGATGATCTTGCGGTCGCCAGTCGTCGTGTAATTGGCGATATAGCCGTCATGCTCGGCCCGATAGGGCTCCGGCATCATAACCTTGACGTTTTCTCCAACCAGCTCCGACGCATCGTAGCCGAACAGGCGTTCCGTGGCCGGATTGACGCTCTCGATCAGTCCGCGATCGTCGATCGTAATGATCGCCGTGACGGCAGACTCCAGGATCCCGAGCAGCTTCGCGGCCTGCGCTTCGGGCGACGGCGACGGAGCTGAATTTTGCGCCATATCGGGTCCGGAAATGGTTGCGTTGGTCATGAATATTAGGTCACGTTGATTGACCAGCGCAACGCCGCTAGGTAGGGGGCAAAGCGACGCGCGCTCACCGCGGGCAACGGCAGATATTCATGCCCATGGCAACGAATGACATGCAATGACGGCAGAGCAGCATATCCTGATCGTGGACGATGATGCCAAGGTGCGGACCCTGCTGCGGCGATGCTTCGAGGGCGAGGGGTTTGCCGTTTCCGAGGCCCGGAACGGCGCTGAACTCTATGACGTGCTCAACCGGCAGACGGTGTCCCTGATCACGCTCGATCTGGGGCTCGGAAAGGAGAACGGGCTGGATCTGGCGCGCGATATCCGCCGCGACCATACCGTCCCGATCATCATGCTGACCGGCAAGGGCGATGCCATCGATCGTGTGGTCGGGCTGGAGCTTGGGGCCGATGACTATCTGGCCAAGCCATTTGAATTGCGCGAGCTTTTGGCCCGTGTCCGGGCGGTGCTGCGGCGAACCGGCAGCGCGTCGGAAGCGGGGCGCATGGATCAATGCTACGCCTTCGCGGATTGGCTGTTCAACATTCCGCAGCGTAGTTTGCAGCGCCAGGGTGGCCCACACCAGGAGCTGACGACCAGCGAATTCAACCTGCTCGAAGCGTTCGTCAAGCGGCCGCATCGCGTGCTGTCGCGGGACGAGATCATGGACCTGCTGAAAGGGCACGACTGGTCGCCGCTGGACCGCTCGATCGACAATCTGGTTGCCCGCCTCCGCAAGAAGATCGAACAAGACCCGGATCAGCCGCGCCTGATCAAGACCGTGCGCGGCATCGGCTACACCTTCGCCAGCGAGGTTAAGCGGGCGTAAGGTGCTTTGGTGCGGCTATGGACGCCGTGCGCTCACAGCGGCTGCTTGGCATAGGCGCCAATCAATTGCCATGACGACTTGAGACCCACGCCGCTGTCGGACCAACGCCCTGTGTCCGGCCGGTGAACTGCTCCGGCGATCATCCATGCGCTATGCCATTCCTCGCGCCCAGTCCTCGGTCGACCCGGAATATTTGCGGCTGCTGGAACGGTTGCAGCAATCGGCTGTACGGCTCGACGCGCGCTATCGCATTCCGCTAACCCGCATCCACATCGGTTGGGACGCGATCATCGGCCTCGTGCCGATCGCGGGCGATATCGTCGCCTTACTGCTCAGTACCGACATCTTGCGGCAGGCGCGATCGCTGGGTGCCGATGGCCGCCTGATCCGGCGGATGGCGGTGAACGTGGTGGTCGATGCGCTGCTGGGCGCGATACCGGTCGTCGGAACCGTGTTTGACGTGTTCTACCGGGCCAACATACGCAACATGCGCCTGCTGCTCGACGAGATCGAACGTCAGCGCAGGACGCACTAGCATGGTCGTCTCGCGATGCATTAACTCCGTCGTCGGAGTTTTTCGTCTGTTGCGGGATGCATCTTAAAACATCAACCTTTGCGGGTGTTTAGCTGCCGCATCTCAGCCTGTTTCGATCCCGTCTTTTGCCGCAAACCCAATCTAAACAGGATTCTATTGCGTCGTCTGGTTCGTGTCGCAGAAGCGAATCAGTCATGTTCCGCGTCAGTGCCGATGACTGCGGAAACCGCGGAGAAGAGATGAGGCGGAGTAACTTTAAGCTCCTTTTGATTGGATCGATCGTCTCCATTGGGACAGCGGCGGGTACGCTGGCGCTGGATCACGCTGGCGTCATCAGCCTGATCCCGACCCCAGAGATGCCTCAGGTTGAAGCGCCGCCGCCGATTGCGGCCGCCTTGCCGATGCCGGCCCCGCGCAGGGCCATCGATATGCTCGCGTATCTGGCGCCAGGCTCGGCGCCGCTGCAGCTCCCTTCGCCACAAGAAGCGTTCGAAGAGGTGATCGCAGAGGCGGAGCAGGACTCGGAAACGGAAGGCACTGCGGTACTGGACGCTTGGCTGACCGAAACCGAAGAGGCGGACGACGTGACCGCCGGGTCGCCCTCCAACCTGTCCGGGCAGTCGCGTCCCCGTTCCATACCGCGGCACACTCCCGCGCTGGCAAGACGCCTGGCGCAGATCTCGCCGGCGGCAAATATGAGGCTGGCTGCGAAATTCAAGACAGCCGGATTTATGGCGACACCGGCCGAGGTCGGCCTTGTGGCGATCAAGGACGAGCGCACCATAGAACTCCACGCCCGTACCGAGGGTGGCGATTGGACCTTCATCCATCGCTATCCCGTATTGGCAGCCAGCGGTGGGCTCGGTCCGAAGCTGCGCCAAGGTGACAAACAGGTGCCTGAAGGCGTCTACAACATCTCGTTCCTGAACCCGCAGAGCCGCTATCACGTCTCGCTTCGGGTGAACTACCCGAATGCCTTCGACCGCAAGATGGCAGCCGCGGATGGGCGCCGCAACTTGGGCGGCGACATCATGATCCACGGTAAGGCTGTCTCGGCCGGGTGTCTGGCTGTTGGTGACGAGGCCGCGGAAGAACTGTTCGTTCTTGCCGCGCAGACCGGGCTGCCGAACATCCGTCTGGTCATTGCGCCGACCGATTTGCGCCGCCGGAGCGCGCCGAGCTTACAGGCAGGCGATCCGTCATGGCTGCCGAAGCTTCATTCGGACGTTCAAGTCGCGATGGCTGATTTCAATGCGCCGCCGCGTCCGGTCGGCCTGCTTTCGTCGTTCTTCGGCAACTAGCCTAGCGAAATCTGCTAACGCGCGCTGCTGGCTGGTTTGGCGGGCTTCCACGTCGCTGTCGCCATGGCAGCGAGTTCGTTGGCGTGGTTCCACATGCGCGATTCCAGGAAGCTGATCGAGCCACCGCGGCGCAGGAATTGCGCTTCGCATCGGGCCATCGGTGGCGTTATCGGCGCGAGAAACTGGATCTTCATTTCGAGCGTGGCGCCGGCGACGTCCATCGTCCGCTTCAGCAGGTGGCCCATGCTGATGTCCATCACCGTCGCGATCACACCACCGTGCAGCGTGCCGCGCGGGTTGAACATGTACTCGTGAACCGGAAACCGGATGACACAGCGGTCGTCCGGATACTCGAATGACAGTCCCAGGAACTTGGCGAGAAAGAAGTTCTCGAATTCGGGCCTTTGTTCGGAAATCGCAGTCTCAAATCTCTCGCGCGCTGCCTGTTCGTTCATTCCAACAATTCCTGCCATCCCGATTTGATGTCTGCTGCTGCGGTCAGCCGTGATCGTCTTTCAATCACAAATGGGATGGGAGGGCCAGCATGCCCTTAGGCAGATGAGCGATATCGGCGGCGTGGGGGCGTTATCGGGTGCTTCAATTGCGGACGTGCGACGTCCTCAACCGCCGGGTTTCATGACGACCTTGATGCAGCCGTCCTGCTTGTCCCGGAATTTGGCATAAAGCTCGGGACCCTCATCCAGTGTCGCGCGATGGGTGATGACGAACGATGGTTTTACTTCACCGCTGGCAATTTTGTGGAGTAGCGGCTGCAAATAGCGCTGGGTATGGGTTTGCCCCATCCTGAAGGTGAGGCTTTTATTCATGGCCGCCCCGAACGGAATGTGGTCGATCAGGCCGACATAAACGCCGGGAACGGAGATTGTACCTCCTTTACGGCAACACATGATGGCCTCGCGAAGCACGTGCGGTCGGTCGGTTCCCAGATAAAGCGCGGTCTTGAGCTTATCAATCGCGGCATCGAAGCTTGCTGTCGCATCGGACTCGGTGCCGACGCAATCGATGCACCTGTCCGGGCCGCGCCCTTTGGTCATCTCCATCAGGGCCTCGAAAACGTTGGCTTTGCTGAAGTCGATGGTTTCGGCTTTGCCCTCGTTGCGCGCCATTTCGAGCCGCTCAGGAACGCGATCGATGGCTATCACGCGCTTGGCGCCCAGCATCCACGCACACAGAATGGTAAACTGGCCAACCGGCCCGCAGCCCCAGATCGCGACCGTATCGCCCTGCGTGATCTCGGCATTCTCAGCGGCCATGTAGCCAGTAGGGAAAATGTCCGACAGAAAAAGAACCTCTTCGTCGGTCAAATTATCCGGGGCCTTAATCGGCCCCACATCGGCGAAGGGAACACGCAGGAATTCGGCCTGTCCGCCGGCATATCCGCCGAGCATATGCGAATAGCCAAGCAATCCGGATGGCGAATGGCCCATGGATTGGATGGCTTGTGCCGCGTTGCGGTTTGAGCGATCGCATAATGAAAAAAGCTGCTTCTGGCAAAA
This sequence comes from Pseudomonadota bacterium, assembly GCA_023426855.1. Taxonomy (GTDB): domain Bacteria; phylum Pseudomonadota; class Alphaproteobacteria; order Rhizobiales; family Hyphomicrobiaceae; genus ZC4RG25. The sequence goes on from JAEZBU010000271.1 coordinate 34,421, forward strand.
AAAGCATTCTCCGCAGGCCAGATTGAACGGGACGACAACGCGATCCCCGATTTTGAATTTCGTGTGGCTTTTGCTGGTTTCGACGACTTCGCCCATCGCTTCGTGGCCGAGAATGTCGCCCCTTTCCATGGTCGGCATGAAGCCGTTCATGAGGTGAAGGTCAGACCCGCAGATCGCGCAGGATGTGACCTTGATGATAATGTCGCGCTCATTCTCGATGCGTGGATCATCCACCCGCTCGCATCGGATATCGCCGATGCCGTGCCAAGTAAGCGCCTTCATCGCCGAACCTTCTTGCTTGGGCTGCCCTGAAAGAAACGGAGGATGCCGTTCGGAGTTCCGCACCTCGCCTGGTCGGCTGGCGCGCGTGCCTGGGCAGGCGAGGTGGGCAACTGCCGCATGACGGAGATGGAACCAAGCGCCCCGCGAGACTGTTGGTCAGCCACTCGGAATGATAATTGCTGTTGCAACGAAGGAGGCGATCATGCCTGAGAAAGGCAAGAAACCCGGTATGGGCGGAATGGATAAGGATAAGCAACGCGATATCACGCACAAAGGCGGAAAACATGGTGGTGGAAGCTTTGCGGACGATCCGGACCGCGCTTCTGAGGCTGGACGCAAGGGTGGCCAGAAGTAACTTCGGGTAACGCCGGCTTTCTTTCCTTTGTGGTTGACCTTTTGTCCCCCGGGCGTCTCGCGCCCGGGGGTTTTTGTCTGCAGGAGACGTGGGTGGGAAGCACAAGAGAGTGCGCAGGCAGCAGGCTTCTGCTTGGAACGCACCCCCTCCTTACTTGAGGCGAGACGAGTCTGCCGGCCTGTCCATCTCCAAAAGCCCAAATCGAGTGCTTTGGCGCGATTTGGCATCCGGCGGATATCTGCGCTCCCCCCAGGACTTAGCGGTGCGGAATATGGCGGCGTAAGCAAGCTGTTAAGCACGCGCGCTACACGGCCTGCCAGCTAAGAGTTTCGCAATCCTGGTGGCGTAATAGTAAACGGGCGAGAGCGCTTGGCGGGTTGCTTGGTTTATACATTTTAACGGGTATGGAGGAGAGACCGCTTCCAGCGCTTCGATCGTGGGCATAATTCATCGGGTTGTTTACTAAGAATGCTGCCGATCAAGGAAGCGTCCGATACTCAGCCGTCGCAGGATGCACTTTCTTGCGGTAAGCGCGGCCCGTCCTGCGCAGGCCAGGTGGACTATAGGCCCGAAATCGACGGCCTTCGCGCCTTCGCGGTCCTGTCGGTCGTGCTCTACCATTTCTCCGTGCCCGGAACTGGCGGCGGGTTTATCGGAGTCGATGTATTCTTCGTTATATCCGGATTTTTGATTGGCGGCATTCTCTGGCGTGAACTTGAGAGCCAGGGGACGGTGTCCCTGTGGAGCTTTTACGCGCGGCGGGTAAGGCGTCTTGGTGCCGCGTATTTTGTGATGGCGATTGTCACGTCGATCGTCGCCTACTTCATTCTGTTGCCGTTTGAGTTCCGTGAGCTCGGCAAAGAGCTGATATCGTCGACGCTGTACGCCTCGAATATCTATTTCTATCTCAAGGCCGGGTACTTCGATACCGCTTCAGAGAGCAAAGTATTGCTTCATACTTGGTCTCTGTCGATCGAAGAGCAATTTTATATCCTGCTACCTGCCCTTCTCATGTTGTTGCGCTGGAACAGGAGGGCGTTAACCGGCGTACTCGTCGCGCTATTCGTGCTCTCACTTGCGCTTTGCATATGGATGACGCGGACGTCGCATACCGCCGCGTTCTTTTTGATTCCATTCCGCGCCTGGGAGCTGTTGGCTGGCGTCCTTCTTGCCATCTACATGTCGCGACAGGCGGAACAGCGGCAATACCCGGCAGCAGTTTCGTGGGTCGGTATTGGACTATTGATCGCGGCCACCGTGCTCATTGTGCCTTCATCTGGGTTTCCAGGGTTTTGGGCCGCAATTCCCACGATGGGCGCGTTCCTCATTCTGCTCAACGGCCGCCAGGATAATCTGGTCAATAGGCTCCTTTCGCAACCGGCAATCGTTTTCGTAGGTCTCATTTCCTATTCCCTCTACCTTTGGCATTGGCCGGTTCTGACGCTCGCGCGTTATTATCTCGGCGGGATAGGGGATAGTCGGCAAACGATCGTCCTGCTGATGTTATCCTTCCTGCTTGCCTACGTGTCCTGGCGGTTCGTCGAACAACCCGTCCGCCATGCTCGTGTGCGTCCATTCGTGATCCTCGGAGCTGCAGCGGGTTTGTCGGCTTGTCTGCTGGCGATCGGCGCCGTGCCGTATCTGCGAAATGGGATGCCGGAACGTTTTGCTCCGGCGGTTCGCGCCCACATCGATGCGTCGGCGGATTTCCTCCAGGACTGGAGCCGTTGCCATGTTCCCCCGAGTGGACCTCTCGAAGGCATCGAAGTTTGTCCAATCGGTCCTGATGGTCCGCCAAGCTTTATCGTATGGGGCGATTCACACGTTCGGGCATTCAAAGAGGGGCTCTCGTTGCTCGCGCAGGAGCGTGAGAAGTCGGGCCTCATCATCTGGCGCGCAGGATGTCCGCCACTGTTCGATATTCGCAAGGAGGAAAGTGCAGCAACGCGCCAACAGGACGAGGCTTGCTCCGCCGCGAATGATCGGATCCGAAAAGCGATTTCTCAGCTTGGCAAAATAGACGCGCTGCTCCTTATCGGGCGATGGGCCTATTACGCGGAGGGCCGGGGTATTGGCAACGATAGCCACAACACCATCAAGATCTCCCGCGCCTCCGATAGCAGCATTGGCGAGGATGATCGGCGTGCAGTTTTCGACGCTGCCGTTCAATCCACGATAAAGGAGCTTTCAGAGATCATTCCCCGTATTTTCGTGCTGCGCCAAGTTCCCGAAATACCCACTTACGATTCCCGCGACGCCGCCCGGAGAATTGCTCATGGGTATTTGAAGCCGGAGGATGCAGTGTCTCTTTTCACGGTGCCGTCGAGCGCTGTAGCCGATCGCGTAGAAGCCTCCGAGCGCCCGTTCCGGAAGATCGCGGCGGACGGCACGATAACGTGGATTGAGTCTTGGGACGGGTTCTGTCGCGATGGACACTGCTCTGCTTTGCGCGATGGCCGCGCGCTGTTTTTTGACAATAATCACGTCGTTAACAGCACAGCCATTGCACTTCGGCAGATGTTTGACCCCCTGATGCGGGGGGCGACGGACGCGGCGCATGCGAAGGACAGTTCGCCGTGATTTCCGCGCTATCTCAACGGGAATGGGATGTGATCGTAATCGGTGCCGGACTCGGCGGCGGTACGATCGGTCGGCGGCTTGCCGAGAAAGGCATGTCGGTCCTTTTCCTGGAGAGCGGGCCGAATGCGCCGCGGGCGGAAGAGCAACAGCTGCGTGATGACATCACTGACCCGATTGCTCGTCGGGTCAGGGGGTTCTGGCCGGGTATGGTCGATGAGACGATCGACGGACGAAGAGCGCAGTATCCGGCGCCTATCGGTATGACCGTCGGCGGTTCCTCCGCGTTCTATGCCGGTACGCTCGAGCGGCCGGAGCGTCACGATGTCGATCACAGCGAAGCCCGGCCGCATCCGACCGGTGGCTGGCCGGTTCGCTATGACGACCTGCTGCCTTATTTTTCTGACGCGGAGCAGATGTTCGAGGTCTGCGGCGAGGACGATCCGCTGTCGCCGGAGGTTTCGTCAAATTTGCGTGCTCCGCCCGATCTGACAGCCTGTGATCGCGCGATGATGGAGAGTTTCCGCCGCAGCGGCCTCAATCCGTATCGGATACACCTCGGGCTGCGCCACTTGCCCGGTTGCCGGATGTGCTTTGGTTTCAAATGTCCGCGCGCCTGCAAGATGGACGGCCGGTCGGCCGGGGTGGAGCCGGCGTTGCGCACAGGTCACGCGCAACTCATCGATATGTGTCACGTGCGCGCACTTCGCGGCACCAGAGATAGAATTACGCATGTCGAAGCGGAGCGGCGGGGTGAAATCATTGAGTTTCGCGCGCGCAATTACATTTTAGCGGCCGGAGCCTTGGGATCTCCCCGCGTCTTGTTGGCATCTCGATCGGAGGAATGGCCGAATGGTTGTGCTAATACCAGCGGGCTGGTCGGGCGCAACTTGATGTTTCACCTAATGGAGATGCTGGCCATTTGGCCGGAGCGTGGCGTTTCTAGCAGCGGTCCGACGAAGGCCATTTCGCTGCGAGATTTCTACTACGTCAACGGTCGCCGCTATGGCGCGCTTGCCGCTATGGGCATTGACGCCTCCTACGGACAGATCGTTCACTATCTAAACAACATTTTCGACAGGTCCGCTCTAAAACACCTCAGGCCATTACGAGAGTTCACGCGGGTGCCCGCGGTTGTGGCGGCGAAATTGTTTGGCAGCGCGAAGGTCTATAGCGCGGCTATCGAAGATATGCCGTATCAAAACAATCGTGTGCTTCTTGATGACAGCAATCCGTGGGGCATTCGTTATGAGTATGCGATTCACGCTGAGCTTCACCAGCGGCGCCGGGAGTTTCGAAAACTGGTAAAGCAGCGGCTGCGTCATCAACGGAGTTTCTTTCTGAATTTTCAGCCCCTCCTGAATGTGCCGCATGCGTGCGGAACGCTTCGGTTCGGGAATGATGCGAAGACCAGCGTGCTGGACAATTCATGTCGGGCGCATGATGTCGTTAATCTATACGTCGCCGACGCGTCGTTCATGCCAACGTCGTGCGGTGTAAATCCGGGGCTGACGATTGCTGCCAACGCACTGCGCGTTGCTGAGCACGTCGCCCACCGGCTGACCAAAGAGCGAGCGATATAGAGTGCAACTGCCGCAACAACCTCAAGACATCATTCGCAACGGAATTGCCGTCGTCACGGGCGCGAGTGCGGGCCTTGGGCGCGCTTTGGCGGTGGAATTGATCCGTCGGGGCGTTCGGGTGGTCGGGCTCGCACGAGGCGAGGCGGGCTTGGACGAGACGGCCAGATTGTGCGGGAACGATCGGTTCGTCGCGAAGGCTATTGATATCAGCGACGATGACGCCGTTAGGGCCGCGTTTGATGATATCCGGAAGGAAATCGGCGATATCACCATTCTGATCAACAATGCCGCTGTCTATCCCCGGCGCGACATCCTGGAGGAAACGCCGGCAAGTTTCATGAGAACGGTTCAGATCAATCTCGGGGGAGTGGTTTCGTGCACCGCTGCCGCGCTCGAGACGATGGTCGAGACCGGGGTGGGGCGGATCATAAATGTCAGTACCTTCGCCGACCGAGCACCGGCGCCTTGCGCCAGCGCCTATAGCGTTTCGAAAGGCGCTGCCCGTATTTATTCCGATGCCCTCGTGAGCGATCTGGGTGACAGATTTCCGGATATCGTTGTTTCCACCTGGATGCCGGGGATTTTGGCTACGACCATGGGGTTGCCGAATGGATTGGATCCCGCGGTCGTAGCGCGGTGGGGAGCGGAACTGGCGCTGTGGCATGACCGATCACTCAACGGCGTGACATTCTCCGCCGATCAGGAGTTGATGGAGATCCGCTCATTCAAGCGAAAGATCAAGGATACAGTTTTACTGCGCAGAATCGCGCCGCCGCGCCGGCTGTCCGTTTAGCGCCGGTTGAGCTGACGCATCCAGATCTGTTCCGGGAACTAGCATTTCCCGGCGCCCAGAACTGACGCGCAGACGACGCTTGCGATTTCCTGATAGCGATCGCGCACGAGGCTGTTGACGGCGGCCGATGGCGTAAAGTGCGCGGGCGGCTTTTCCTCGTAGAGCATTGTGTAGACGATCAATGCCGCCAAGAAGTATTTGGTTTCTGTGCCGTGCGGACTTAGGTCTGAGTAGAGGTCTTCAGGCTGGAGATCTTTCAGCGGAGCTTCCGACAAAAGCTTGGAAAGCAGCGATGCGACAGGAATAAGCCGCACGTCGAGGTCTGGCCGCTTTTCATTCACGAGACGGACGAAGGTGACATACCAGTCGTGATAGCTGCCCTGGTTGAGGGCGTGATAGTCGCGCATCCCATCGGCGTTCGGCGGAAAGGTCTTCGAGAAGGACCCCATCGCCGCCCATCCCTCATAGATGAAATAGCGTGTTGGGCTTTTGCTGCCGTTCTTCTCCAGCCAATCGAAAAGAGTGACCGCGACGTCAACTTGAGAGCCTCCACCCAGGCCGAGGAATCCAGGAGATGCATCCGGAGCCCTGTATTGGATGAAGTTGGCCGGGTTCATGATGATGACGTTATAGTCGGCTCCGCTGAATGGCGCCCGGTAGCGATCCCATACATCAGGAACGCCCTTGAATTTCCATTGATCGGTCGGCGGCAAATTCTTGATGAAGTCTTCAGGGAATCCCCATTGTCCGTCGACCGCATAGCGATTGCCCGCCGCCGTTGCGAGCTGATGTAGCCAGTATGGAACGGTCGTTTCGTCGCTGGAAGTCAGATGATGGATGAGGCTGTTGCCGAAAATATAGTTGCGGACGCTCTTAGGGGTGTCAGCCACAGCGTGGCTAACGGGCGGAATAACGGCCAAAACAAATAGAAATATTTGGATTAGAATCTTTCGGTGAGTTTGGCTCATTATACTGCTTTGTTTGAAGTGGATCAGTGAACGAGCTATGCGCGATTGGTGTCGCTCGGAAGGACCCGCAGGCGCTCGTTAATCTGTCGGATTGTCCTTGATGAATGTCTGAATAGCGTCGGCCTTCGGTGCTTCTGAGAACGGCTGGTTCATATATTCCGAAGCCCCCCAGAAGCCCCACTTCGAAGGCGTGGCGGTGTTGACATAGTGCGTGAACAGCCCGCCGCCGACTTTCTTCCAATCCTCCAAGTAGGCGAGGTAAAGGTCCTTCATCGCGGGGTGGTTGTTCGCGGCGGAGAACAAAGAGGCGAGCCGTTCGTTGTTGACGGCATTGCCGACGCCAACCAGATGCTGGCCACCTTCGTACGCAATCATGTCGACGCCGAATTTGTCTGAAAGGACCTTCTGTTTTGTGAGCCAGTCGCGCACTTCGGAAAGCCCGCGCTGTTGAAGTTCAGAAACAAGTGCCTCCGGTGTCATGGTCTCGATGCGCGACGCCTCGGTAGGGTCGCCAGCATAGCTGCCGAAATACGGCGCAATCGCAAGCGCGTCTGTTTCACGATATGCCGAGTCATAATCGAGGATGGTATGCGATACCCAGTCATTCGCTACATGGGAAGCCATCACGCGAACCAGGCGCGAAGTACCAGCGAAAACCTTTTCCCAAATCCGGAAGACCTCAACCGAACGCCGTGAGTAAAATCTGAGCTGGGCCTCATAATCGTGGGGGGAAAGTTTCAGTTTCCTGCCTTGCTCCAGGGCATAGCGAGACTGCTCAAACATCGAGTTCCAGACTTCGTTGGAATACTCGATGTAGACAAGCCGATCGGGGGCAAGGTGGTCGCGAACGTACTCCGCGAATTCTGAGATATAAGCGTCATCCGCGAGGTGGGGCATGGTGAACCATGGGTCGGTCTTGAGCGTGTTCGACACATCGACCATGATCTCCAACGGTACGCCCTTCACTGTATAATGCGCGTCGGTCACCTTCGGGCGTTGGTCGAAGCTGACAATCTTTGAATTGTTGGTGTCCATCCAATCCATGAACCGTAAAGCGCGGTAGGATTTGACGCTCTCGATGAACTCGGGATTGAACAGAGATTGCGGACCACCGCTGCTATCCCTATCGGGCTTGCAAGGCTTAGCGCCAGCATCAGTGCAAGCTTCATTCGGGGCGACGATGCGAATGTTGCGAATGTAATTGGTCGGATTCGTCGCTTCGATAGATAATGCGATCCCGCCCTTCTGTGGCTGAACAGATAGGGTCAATTTGCCGGGCGCGGTCGTGACGACACGCTGGGGAAATGTCGTCAGTTTTCCTTCGCCATCGTAGAGAATTTCGTATGTTCCGGCTGGATAGTGTTTCTCACCGTCCGACCAATACATGACAGTCCGGGCAATCTGCCCTGGAAGCAGAGACTTTACCCATCCGTGCTCATCGAGATCGAGGGGGCGGCCGTCGTACCAGGTGTTATTGGTTGACGATATCCAGCCTCTGGATTGTTTGAACGGGTCCCTGAAAACCCATTCGCTGCTCCAATCCGAGACGCCGATCAGGTTGGATCCGATCGGCGACGTTGCATTATGTTCTGATCCCACGCTCTTGATCTTTTGCTCGGCGGCGACGCTTGTGCCCGCAAGTACGGCCACAAGGTAGATGCTGGATGCGAGCAGCCATGTGCCAATGCGGCCGGGGTTGCCGTAAGGCATTTGTCCTCCAAACGTGAAATCGTTTGAAAGATAACAATATTAACGCGCGTTGGCTCGATGTCCCGGTTATCAGGATTAATGCATCCTGTAATTATTAGGGAAGGCCAATATCCTGACTTCTTCGCTGCCATCCTACTGGGGCGCAGCGTCAGTAACTTGCAATGCCCACAATATTTGAACCAGTCTCAACGCGAACACACAAAACCGGACGGCCTTGGCTCTCGCGTACGCAACGCGCTGCGCATTATGGATGCGCAGCCGCGACGGCGATCAGTCCACGAAGATTGCGTGCAGTTCCTACCGAATTACTGGATCGAAAATCAGAGTTCGCAACTTGAACGCTGGACGCGCGGAAGAATCCTGCGTCGAGCGGCTGGTCGAGTTCGGCTTCAACACATGATCGTCAATCCGCCACCCGCGGGACGCTGGCTCCGATCGCGTGATCGATGACGGAACGCCATGAGCCGTCTAGCTGGCGTCTGGCAATCTCGGCGGAGCTTCCTTCCGTGATCGGTTCACCTCGGGCATCGCTGATCGACCAGTCGGCGCGCAGCAGCGCGAGATCGTCCGAGACGATGCAGAAATTGTTCCGCGAGATCATCCTTCCGGAAAGCTCCAGCAGGGCGCGCAGCGAGGCTTCTATGGCCGGCAGGCCGACATCCGTCTCCTGGGTCTGGGCGTTCTGGTGCGCCGCTCCGCTCTCATAGAGCGAGAGCATGCCTTTGAGGTCCCTCGCGTTATACAAGCTCGCGAATGTTGCATTGAGCTCGCGCGGATGCATCACTTTGATCATGGGCGTGTCCTTTTGATTCATCGGAATCGGGTTCAAGCACGCTGCTGCGGAACTATCCAAACGGGAAGGAATGGCCGATGCGTGCCGAAACGAGGCTGCCGGACACGGCGGAAGAGCCGTCGGCGAGAAGACCGGACGAATGCGTGGTGGAGTTCTGGCTCGCTCTTTTGGGCCATCGCTGGAATGCGCTCGTCCTCTGGCATCTGAAAGCCGGCGCGAGGCGCAATGGCGAGTTGATGAAGGCGCTGCCGGGCATTTCGCCGAAAGTGCTGACGGAGCGCCTCGACGTGCTTTGCGAAACGGGCCTGGTGGCGCGGATCTCGCAGGCGTTGTTTCCGCGCAGCGTCACCTATCTGCTGACCCCGGAGGGACAGCAGCTCATCGCAATCCTCGATCAGCTCGACATCTGGGCGCGCACTGGCCACCGCGAGCGGGGGGTGACCCCCGCCGTTCGTGGGTAGATTCAGCGCCTGACGCA
>JAEZBU010000286.1 GCA_023426855.1 Pseudomonadota bacterium
GTCCCCGAATGCGTTCCACCAGCGCGCCAGCCTGACGAAATCCAGTTGCTACGCGATCCATCAAACGATTGACGCCAGGGATATCTGCCGTCTGGCTTTCAATTTCGACCCAGGTTGAAATACCCGCTAATAGCGTCGCGGCGTCCGGCCCTTTCATTCCATGCATCTCCCGCATTTCATTCCATGGATCCTATATCCGATCCGTCGTGCCGTTTTTAATTTAGACTGCGTCTCCGCAGGCCAACTCGCGGCCATTCCACAGCGGATGGCGCGCCTCGAACTCGGCAACATTATGCGCAACAACCTGCTCCAGCGAGCCGGTTCGCGCAAAAATCTCGCGCTGCCGCATGGAACTATTACCTTCGGCAAGGATGCGCCGCAGCGTATCGAAGTGCGCTTGGTAACCGAGATCAGAAACGGTTTTCGAAATACGCAAGCACCATTCATTCACATCATCGCGCAGTGACTTCACTTCGCCTGTCAGGCTTGTAATCAGTTTTGCATCGAGGCCAGACCGCATCGCGCGCCATTTGTTTTCGCGAGCAAGCCATCTCGGAGGTGGCGGCACATCGTCGACCCAACTGCCATTCTCGCGAAACCAATGGGCCAGCGCATGAACAAACGCGACGACAGCCAGCGTTTCCGAGAACGTCGCAAGTCCATCGCAGACACGGATTTCTAACGTGCCATGACTGGGGCTCGGCCGCAGATCCCACCACAAATCCTTGAGAGACTGGATCGCGTCGCAGGCTTTCAGCGTATTGCAAAGCTGACCGAATTCGCGCCAGGAATGCACCACATAAGGCTGTCCTGCCGTTGGCAGAGCTTCATACGTTGTCGGACGACACGAGGCCAAGCCTGTATCTTCGCCCTGCCAGAACGGAGAACTGGCTGAAATGGCCAAAAGATGCGGCAGAAAATGCAGGAAGAAGTTGTTGAAACGGATGCATTCATCTCCGCTTCGCATACCGATATGGACATGCAGTCCGTAAACCGTCATCCGACGCGTGAGCCATTGATTGCGGTCAATCAGTTCGTGGTATCGCTGCGTTGGCGTGATGATACAATCGGCGTAACGCGCAAACGGGTGGCAGCCCGTCGTTGAAAAGTTTAGCCCGAGGTCGCTTCCGACATTCTGCAGGCGCGAAATAATCGGCCCCAAATCCTGCTCGACCGCCTGAACGTCGATGCACTTGTTGGAATTGATCTCGACGGTGCTGAGATAAAACTCACGCGTAACGGCGGGCATATGCGCTGCACGCGCCAGAACATCTTCCGCTCGTGAAGCCAGATTGTACGTCGCCGGATCAATGATTTGCAGCTCAATCTCGACGCCAAGCGTGAGCGATCCGGCCGATTTGAAAATCAAGTCGTCACCGTCAGCTTCCGGGCGCAACGTAATGCGATCGAGTATCGATTCCAGAGGCGCTGTTCGCCGAGATCCCGCCATGTCGCGTTTGCTCCCTCGACTGTGTTTTAGCGACTTTCTGAAGGCCGCATCGAGAGCTACCGGCAGTCGACAGGCTACCAGTCCCCTGGTTCTAACGCAGAGGCCTGCTTGTCCGTTCCGCCAAGATAGCGCTTACAAAATCGAAGTATTCTATTCCCGGATGGCGCAGTGTCTCACGCGCGACGCGACTCTCGCCAAGTGATGAACAGCGTCGACCCCATAATCAAGCCCGCACCAATCCAGGTTGAAATTGCGGGAATTTCGGCGAACAGCAGATAGCCCCAACCAACCATCCACAGCAGTCGGACGTAGTCGGCCGGCATACAGATGCTTGCATCCGCCAGCTTCAAAGCCCGGATGTAGGCATAGTTGCCGATTCCAGCGAGCGCGCCCATGAGGAGAAGGAGAAGCCATGTTTGGACACTCGGCCAAACCCAAAATGGCAGTGCGCCGAGGAACGCGAAAGGCGCGATCATAAGGGGCTGGTAGAAACTGACCGTCAGGGGATTGTCATAAGTCATCAATTTTTTGGCCAACAGCAGAGAACCAGCCCACAGGACACTGGAACCCAGAGCTGCTAAGGCCCCAACGGAAATGATCTCAGCGCCAGGCCGGAGCACAATGACTGTCCCCAACAAACCGACGACCACTGCCAACCACCGTCGGATACCAGCAACTTCGCGAAAAAAAAGCGCGGCGCCGATCGTCACGAAAATAGCGGTCGTAAAACTCAGCGCTCCAGCATCAGCCAAAGGAAGAACCGTCAGGGAATAGTACCAGGTCGTCATGGAGCAAACGCCGATCATTCCTCGGAGCAGCTGCAGATCCATCCTGTTGGAACGAAAGCCCGCACGCCCTTGCCGCATGAGCAATGGCATAGTCAGCAGGATCGTGAAGACGGACCTGAGGAAGACGATTTGAATCGTCGGCAACTCGGGGCCGATCGTGCGCACGCAAACGTGCAAAGCAGACGCCACCAGCCCAGCCAAAAGCATGAGGAGCACTGCGAAAACAACTTCCGGCCGATTACCAAGCAAACCCGATAAGCGGAGCTTTTCCCCCAAATCCATGATGCCCTCATGCGCGCGTGCGCCAACCAGGAAAGCGCGAAAGCCACCGGGATGCGAGGGAAATCATGACCCAGGGAAGTTTTGCGTGCGAGAAAGATGCCCGCTCGCGAGCCATCAATCGATCGAGGAGAAATAAACCCCGCATCGACGCGACGGCATCCCAAAACGCAAAAACGCCGTCGCTGGGAACAGCGACGGCGTTTCTAATCAAATGAAGAGGGTTCTCGAAGAATTTCCTCACCCTTTGGCAGACCTGGCAACGACCTACTCTCCCACGTCTTAAGACGAAGTACCATCGGCGCTGGGGCGTTTCACGGCCGAGTTCGGAAAGGGATCGGGTGCAGCCACCCCGCCATAATCACCAGGTCGGCGAAAGGGTGAAGAAGACTTCTGGTCTGGTCATCGACTAGCTCTAGATGAGCATTGCTTAATGAGTGCGATTCAAGTCGATCGAGCTATTAGTACCGGTAAGCTCAATGCATTGCTGCACTTACACACCCGGCCTATCAACGTGGTGGTCTTCCACGGCTCTCGAGGGAGTACTCGTTTTGAGGTGGGTTTCC
>JAEZBU010000305.1 GCA_023426855.1 Pseudomonadota bacterium
CATCCTGGTCACCCCGGGCCTTGTGCCCGGGATCTATTCACGGCTGGCGTCGACAGGTGCAGTTGGATGGATCCCGGGCACAAGCACCGGGATGACAACTGTGGCTCGGTTGACGTCTCCGTTTCTATCTCAATCGGAAGGACGTCTAGATCCTGATTTGCCGAGCATGCGTGCCCGTGATCGCTATCTGCTGATCGTGCAGCAACCTTGCTGGAAAACCTCGTCGTCCGTCAGCAGGACCTGAAATGCATACTCGTGGTCCGACATTCCGTCCGAGCACCACTGCTGGTGCGAGACAGTCGCGCGATACGTACGTCCGTTGGCGCCTTTCAGACGATAAAACAGAGGGAAGAAGCGCGCCGTTGCTGGATCAATGCTCTCGGTCGTCAGCGTGGTTTTGAATTCGGGATCGCTGTACGCGCCGCTGCCCGGACCGAGATCGACACCCCAGAACGGCTCAGTGCCCGCGCAACTGAACGTCGCGCCTTTGAGGTCGATCGGATCAGTGGCTTCAAGGAATGTCAGGTTTACCCATCCGGTGAGCGAACCGAACGTCACTTCGAGCCACCGCTGTTTGCCGATCTGCTTGGATCGGCCCGTGCCGAGTACGTTATCCGATCCGGCCGGAATGCGGCCCACCTCTTTCCAGTCGGCAACCTTGCCGCCTTCCGCCGGCTCCTCGCGGATCACCAGATGATCGCGCGCCTTGATGCTGGTGACTTTGTAAGCCTCGTAGGACTGTGCCGGCATTGCGCACAGGATCGTTGCTGCAAGGGACAACAGCGGGGCGGGGGACCTGAACACGGGGAGCCTCGGAGCCGGGGTTGGGCAGAGGGGGCAGGGACGTCGGCGCCCGCTTTTGCGTAAACAGGAACCGCTCAAGATTTACGGGGAACCCTGCCGATCGGCAAGTCCGCGGCATTCGAATGGGTGGGGCGACGCGGCAGCAAAAAGCCGATTGCGGGCGTATCGCAATCGGCTTTTGTATCCCGGCAAGTGTCCGGAGCTGGCTACTGGCGCGCGCCGCTCTTGATCAGTTCGCGCGCGATCACGGTGCGCTGGATCTCGTTGGTGCCCTCATAGATCTGCGTGATGCGCGCGTCGCGGTATAGCCGTTCCACCTCGAAACCACGGATGTAACCGGAGCCACCGAACATCTGCAGTGCGTTCGAGCTTTGCGTGACTGCCGTATCGGCGGCATAGCACTTGGCGATGGAGCAGGCGGCATTGGCCGGTTCGCCGTTGTCCAGCATCACGGCGGCGCGATGCACCAGGGTCCGTGCTGCGGTAATCTCTTTCACCATATCGGCGAGACGCCACTGCACGCCCTGGTTCTCGATGATCGGCTTGCCGAACTGCCGGCGGATCTGGGCGTATTCGAGCGCCGCTTCCAGGCCTGCCTGCGCGATGCCGACGGCGAGCGAACCGATGCCGATACGGCCCTTTTCCAGCGCGCCCATCATGATATGGAAACCGCGCCCCTCGGCGCCGAGCATCGAATCGGCCGACAACTCAACGTCCTCGAAGGTCAGCCCGCCCACTTGGCTGGCGCACTGTCCCATCTTGTGCTCTTTCGGCCCGCGCGTGACGCCCTTGGCATGCAGGTCAACGATGAAGATCGACATGCCGCGATGTCCGGCCGCCGGATCGGTACGCGCCAGCACGAAGCCGATGTCCGCGATCGGCGCGTTGTGAATCCAACTCTTGGAGCCGTTGAGCTTCCAGCCGCTGCCATTGCGCTGGGCGGTCGTTTTCAGGCCCGATACGTCCGAACCGGCTTCGGCTTCGGTGATGCAGTAGGCGGGCTTCAGGCGGTAGGCCAGGAACTTGGAGAGGTAACGCTCCTGCTGTTCCGGCGTGCCATGCTGAGCCAGGAGGGTGACCAGCAGCTCCATCAGCCCGCACTGATCGGCGACCGAGGCATAGCCACGCGACAGCTCCTCCATGACGAGGGCATAAGCGTATGCATCGAGACCTGCGCCACCCAGTTCGGCTGGCACGGAGATGCCGAACAGGCCGAGTTCGGCCATCTGCTCGTAGATTTCGTACGGAGGGCGCTCCTCTCGGTCGAGATCGGCGGCGGCCGGCTTGATGACGTCGTCAGCCAAGCGGCGGGCGAGTTCCCGGACCTCAATATAGACCTGCGGGTCAAGACGCGGAATTGGCAGCATTGGAGCGTTCCTGGCTTATGAATGGACGATAGCGGGTGCCTTTAGCCGTTCCAGTATCAGGCTCCGGACAGCGTTTCCACCCGCCGCGCGGCTTGCATGGCGGGCCATCCGGTTCCGCGCGATCGGCCTGGACCAAGGCGCGGGGCGACCTTAGCCCGCAAGCCGGGCCGAGGTCGCCGCCACTGCGACAGAGGCTATTGCGCTGTCATTCCGCCGTCGACCGTGAACATGGAACCCGTCGCGAAGACGGCTTCGTCCGATGCCAGCCACAGGATGATTGACGAGATGTCCTCGGGGCGGCCCATTTTGTTGATCGGAGACCGCGCCTTGAGACCGGCCACGAACGCATCCGGATCCGGCACCGTCTCCAGCATCCGCTCGTAGTAGCTGGACCAGATGACGCCCGGCGCAACCGCGTTGACGCGGATGTTGTCCTTTGCGAAATCCAGCGCCATGGCGCGCGTCAAAGCCGCAACGCCGCCTTTCGCGGCGACGTAAGCTGCGCGATCCCTGATGCCGACCTGGGCCACGTTGGACGCGGTATTGACGATCGAACCCGCGCCTTGCTTGCGCATCTGCGGGATGACGTGCTTGGAGCACAGGAACACGCTCTTCAGGTTGATCGAGACGATATCGTCCCAGTCGCTCTCTGCCGTGGTTACGACGTCGCCGATGAGGCCTTTGCCTGCATTGTTGACGAGGATATCGATCCGGCCGAACGCCTCCATGGCCTTCGCGACCATGTTCTGGACTGCAGCGTCGTCGCGCACATCGACCGCGACCGGGATAGCCTTAGCCCCGATTTCGTCGGCGATGGCCTTGGCTCCATCACCGTTCCAGTCGGCCACGACGACGCGCGCGCCTTCCTCCGCGAACTGCCTGGCCGTGGCCGCACCGATGCCTGCGGCGGCGCCGGTGACGATGGCGACTTTGTCGTTGAAACGCATGTCTTCCTCTTAGAACGGTTGGGTAATCATCTGACGGCGGACCTCTAATTCAAGGCTGAGTGCGGCCAGCATTGAGGTCTTCGGGTTTTCCGGCAGCGGGACGTTGCGGAGGTGTATCCGGAAGTCGCCAAAGGTCCCTGCGGCATAAATCTCGTGCTCGTTGCGATCTGAGGCGGGATCGGCAACCAGGCGAACTTTGGTCGCCTCGAAGCCAAGTCCGGCAAGCGCCACGGCGGCCGTCACGTTGGTATTCTTCGGGTAGAGCCGCGCTGCATCGCTGGCGTTGCCATCGAAGATGACCGTGGCCTCGGTCAACCCGGCGAGATCGACAACGGACTCTGCGGGCGTACCGAGCCACGCGCGCGGTGGCTTGCGCCCCGTATAGAGCACCTGATCCAGGCCCGCGGTTCGCGCCGCGCGCAGCACATCCAGCCCGCCGATGGCGCCAGCCGGCAGGATCAGACGTCCGCCTCCCTTTTGCGCGGCTTCAGCCAGCCGGTCACGGATAGCGCTATCGGTCAGGACGCCGACGGATGCGATGATGACGTCGATGCCGGCCGCCAGAAACCTCGGGACGACGCTTGCGACTGCACCATGGCCGGCGCATTCAGCAACCAGTGTCGGGCGCCAGGCTATGAGCTGCTCGACGTCGGTCGTCGAGAATATGCTGTCCGGCGCATCGCCGGCCGCTTCGACGAGGGCTCCTGCGACGGTGATTGGGGGCGTTCCGGCGGCCAGCCGCGCAGCCAGCGAGCGCGCCATCGCGCCGTAGCCAATGAGAGCAAGGCGTTCTTTGGTCATTCAAACAATTCCGTAGAGACAGATGCGGTTGGTTCGTTGCCCGAATGTTGAGCATGTCCGCGCTCTTCTGGCCAGACCTCATCTTAGAACGAAATGGAAACATTTGACCAGCGCCTAGTCGAGCGATCGCGAGCAGGGCAGTCAGCGAGGCCGTCGTCAACGGCCACTGGGAGCGCGGCCGGGCCCCCTGACGGCATTTGCCCTGGACCGTTGCCGTCGATGGGCATCGTGCCCTTGCAGAGTTTTAAATTCAGATTATATTGGGCGCATCGAGAATTGCTTGCGATATCCTTCGAGAGCCCTGCTCCGTGCGATTTCCGCTCAAAAATCGATCTAATCCCGCAAGGCACCGCGGGAACCACAGCGATTTTTAGAAAGGAAATCGTTATGAACATCGGTACCGTTAAGTGGTTTAACAACGCCAAGGGTTTCGGCTTCATTCAGCCGGACAACGGCGGTCCGGACGTCTTCGTCCACATCTCCGCTGTAGAGCGTGCAGGCATGCAAACTCTCGCCGAGGGCCAGAAGATCCAGTACGAGATCGTGCAGGATCGCAGGTCGGGCAAGAGCTCTGCCGGAAATCTGCAGGCTGCCTAAATATCCCATTCGCTCCCGCTGACCACGGATGTACTGGCAGCAGAGCTGAGTGGT
>JAEZBU010000324.1 GCA_023426855.1 Pseudomonadota bacterium
ATCTCGCAATAGATCAGGCCGGGGTTGACCGCCTTCAGCACCTCGTAACCGAGGCCGAGGCGCTGCATGGTGTCATGCCGGTAGTTCTCGATCAGCACATCCGCCTTGGCAACCAGCCGCTTCAGCACATCCTTGCCACCGGGGCTTTTCATGTCGATGGCGATGCCGCGCTTGTTGCGGTTCATCATCATGAACGCCGCGGCCTCGCCGTTGATCAATGGTGGCACCATGCGCCGGGTATCGTCGCCGCTGCCGATCTTCTCGACCTTGATGACCTCCGCGCCCATGTCGGCAAGCATCAGGCCGCAAACCGGGCCGGCCATGACGTGGCTGAGATCGAGCACCCGCATGCCTTTGAGCGGGCCAGTCTTGGTGGCGGTCAACGCGCATCCTCCCGGCTTATGATGATTTTGCTATTGCCTCCGTTTTAGACACTCGCCGGGTATCTGCAAGGGTCCCTTCCGCATATCGCATCCGCGTGGCCCGCGGCTGACGCGGCGGGTTCGGCCTCGACGATTTTGCGCGAGTCGTCCACAATCGCGGCTGTGTTCCGGTTCTGGTGCGCGGGTACAACTCGGTTACACAGGAGAAGAACGCGATGAAAATGGACGCTCAAGCCCTGATCGTCATGGCGGTCATCGGTATCTTGGCCGGCTTCCTGGCCTCCCTCATCGTCGGGGGCGGTGGTGGCGTGCTCTGGTATCTCGTCGTTGGATTGGTTGGCGCCTTCGTCGGTGGTCTGTTGCTGAACTCTATGGGCGCCAGCCTGGGCATCAGCAGCCCGATCGCATCTCAGATCGTCACAGCAACGATAGGCGCGATCATCGTCATCATTCTGGCGCGAATGATCGCCTAGTTTCCGTTCCAGTAGAACGGTTTGCATCAATGACCCCAAAGGAGGGGGACGATGGATTTCGGGCCCTATACACCGTATATCATGCTGGCGATCATCGGACTGATCGCGGGCTGGCTTTCTGGCCTTTTGCTCGGCGGCCGCGGTCTCATCCGCAACCTTATCGTCGGCGTCATCGGCGCGTTTGTCGGTGGCTGGCTGTTCTACCAGGTCCTGAACATCCGCTTTCATCTGGGCAGCGATCTGCTCGATCAGATCGCCGTTGCAACGGTCGGCGCCGTGATCGTCACGATCATCGCGCGCATTCTGGCGCGCTGAGCGTTTTCAACGCCTTACGCGCGAGCTAGACTTGCCGCTGGACGCTGATCGCAAAGGTCGGCGTCCAGTTTTTACTTTGCCGCGTCGTCGTGACGGTTGATGATAGGGGCAATACAAGCCACCTAAGTGGGCAACGATGATGGGCGCGCGACGCCCGCAATGAGCCGTGAGCATGGTTACAGTCCTCGACACCCGCAATCGCCACCCCGAGAAGGCCAAGCGGCCGGATACGCCGGTTCTGCGCAAACCGGACTGGATTCGCGTCAAAGCTCCGGGATCGCCGATCTATGGCGAGACCCGCCGCATCGTGCGGGAGCACGGTCTGGTGACGGTGTGCGAGGAGGCCGGCTGCCCGAACATCGGTGAGTGCTGGACCAAGAAGCACGCCACCATGATGATCATGGGCGACACCTGTACGCGCGCCTGCGCCTTCTGCAACGTACGCACGGGCATGCCGCAGCCGCTCGATACGAACGAACCGCACAGCGTAGGCGAGGCCGTGTACAAGCTCGGTCTGGAGCACGTCGTCATCACTTCGGTGGACCGCGACGACCTCGCCGATGGCGGTGCCGCGCATTTCGCCGCCGTGATCCGCGCCATCCGCGCACGCAACCCTAACACCACCATCGAAATCCTGACGCCGGACTTCCTGCGCAAGGACGGTGCGCTGGAAGTCGTGGTCGAGGCCAAGCCCGACGTCTTCAACCACAACCTGGAAACGGTGCCGGGGCTGTATCTCAGTATCCGGCCGGGCGCGCGTTATTTCCACTCGCTGCGGCTGCTGCAGCGGGTCAAGGAACTCGACCCGACCATGTTCACCAAGTCGGGCATCATGGTCGGACTAGGCGAGGAGCGCGAGCAGGTGCTGCAGCTCATGGACGACCTGCGTACCGCAAACGTCGATTTCCTGACCATCGGTCAATACCTGCAACCGACGCGCAAGCACGCCGAGGTCAAGCGGTTCGTGACGCCGGACGAGTTCAAGTCCTACGAGCGGATCGCCACGACCAAGGGCTTCCTGCTGGTGTCGGCAAGCCCGCTGACGCGCTCGTCGTATCACGCCGGCGATGACTTCGCCCGGCTGCGCGCGGCGCGCCTGGCGCAAGCCTGATAACGCGACGGCCATAGACACCTCGCGCCTGATCCACCGATCCGGCTCGCGGTGGGCTATGCCAACGGAAACGGACATGTCCGGACCGAATGGACCGATCAAGCGCGTACTCGTGCTCGGCGCGCCCGGCGCCGGCAAGTCGACGTTCGCCCGCGCGCTGGGTGTCAAAATCGGTGCGCCAGTGATCCACCTCGACCAGCTCTACTGGGAACCGGGCTGGGTCATTACCGATTCCGGCGCGTTCCGTCGTCGCTGCCGCGAAGCCGCTTTGGCGGAACAGTGGGTGATCGACGGCACCTATTCCAACACCTTCGACGAGCGTATTCCCCATGCCGACCGGATCTACTGGTTCGACCGCGGGCGCATCTCCTGTATGATCCGCGTGCTTCGGCGCATCTTCGCATCCTATGGCCGGGTGCGCTCGGATATGGCCGACGGCTGTCCGGAGAAGCTCGACTTTGCATTCCTGCGCTATGTGTGGTTTTTCAACGCGACCCGCCGGCCGCGCATCGTCGCCGCCTTGGAACAGTTCGGCGTGCAGGATCGCACGCATATCATCCGTAGCGATCGGGACGCACAGATGATCCTGGACGCGTCCACGGCAAGCGGCGGCTGACAAGCCTCGGGCGTTCCCGCAGCCCCCACAACGATGAGACTGAGCACATGGCAGACGACGAAGAGTACGTTTACGACGAGACCATCGGTGAATGGGTTCCCGCCTCGCAGGCCGCCCAGAATGCGGCGAAATCCGCGATTGTCGAAGTCCGGGACGCATCCGGCAACGTCCTCGCTGACGGCGATGCGGTCGTGCTGATCAAGGATCTCAAGGTCAAGGGCGCCGGGCAGACGCTGAAGCAGGGCACGCTGATCAAGTCGATCCGTCTCACGGAAAATCCGGACGAGATCGACTGCCGCCACGACAGCATCAAGGGCTTGGTTCTGCGTACGGAATTCGTTCGCAAGCGCGGATAATCCGGGCTCGCCGCAGCGACCGGGAAACGCAGTCCAGACAGGACGGACTCAGAGTAAGATCAGGTATGCCGAGCTTTCGCACCCACCGCATCGTACCGCATCCGCCGCAGGCGATGTTCGATCTCGTCGCCGACGTCGAGCGCTATCCGGAGTTCCTGCCGCTATGTGAGGATCTTCGCGTGCTGTCGCGTGTGCAGAAGGCGGATGGTGTGCAGGAGATCGTCGCGTCGATGCGCGTGGGCTACGGGCCATTCAACGAGCAGTTCACGACGCGGGTGCGGCTGGAGCAGGCGGGCCAGCGCATTCTCGTCAGCTACATCAACGGCCCGTTCCGGCATCTGGAGAATACCTGGACGTTCGCACCGCATGCGACCGGTTGCCGGGTCGATTTCTCGATCATCTACGAGTTCCGCTCGATCGCGCTGGGCATCGCCATGGGCGCCATGTTCGATCGCGCCTTCCGCAAATTCGCCGAGGCGTTCGAAGCCCGTGCGGATCACGTCTATGGACGCCCCAATCCGGCGCTGAACCAGGCTTGATCAGCCCGGCGGCGCGATCGCACAGCCAACCAGGCCAAGCGCCGCCCTGACGCTTTCCAGACGGATCTGCCCGCGGCCGAGATCGCCGAACCGGCGTTCCAGGTGAAGCACAGGACCGTCTTTCAGCGCTGCGCCGAAGTGGACCAAGCCGACCGGCTTGTCGAGCGAGCCGCCGCCAGGACCAGCCACACCCGTCACCGATACCGCGACATCGGCGTTCGAGTTGGCCAGCGCCCCCATAGCCATGGCGCGCGCGACCTTCTCACTGACAGCACCGTGCGTGACCAGCAGGTCAGCGGAAACGCCGAGGCAACTCATCTTGGCCTCGTTGGAGTAGGTGACGTAGCCGCGCTCCACCACGTCGGATGACCCGGCGATCTCGGTCAGCAGCCCGGCAATCAGCCCGCCCGTGCAACTCTCCGCCGTCACGATCATGCGGCGCTGGATGCGCAACCGTTCGAGCAGCCGCCGTGCGTCGTCGATCAGATCACTCGGAAACATGCTGCCTCCCTGCCATTCGGCGCGACGGCCCGGTCAACGTGATCCCAGCGCCCGCGCCGATACCTTAACGCAAGAACCGCGCGATCGTGTCACGATCACGCGGCTGAAATCTGCCTGGAATGCTGGTGCGACTGCCTCAGACGACAGCGATCTTCTCAGCCTGATGCAACAGACCGTCCAGCGTGTCCTTGCTGTTGGGGCCGAGCACGCCAACCGCGCGCTGCTGCGCCGCCATCCATACCGGATAGGCGTCCTTGATCACGCTCTGGCCCTTGGCGGTCAGATGCAGGCCGCGGCCACGGCGACCAGCAGGCGGATCCATGTTGATCAGGCTCAGAGCCAGCAGCCGCTTCAGGTTGCGCGACAGCGTCGATTTCTCGATGTCGAGCGTGAAGCCGATTTCAACTGCGGTGATGCCATCGCGCTGGGCAAGCTGGGTCAACAGCGTGAACTGGCTGGCCGTAATGCCGAGCGGGCGCATGGCGTCGTCGTAGACGCGGGTGATGATGCGGCTGAGCTGGCGCACGCGAGTCGCGATGCAGCTCGACGCCGTCACTTCGGCGATACCAGAAATCTCAGTCGTCGATGACGCCGCGACCGGCGGTTCCTGCGTCATGATGTTCATTGGGCAAACCCCGCCTAGCCAGTGGAGATACAACGTTCGTCCTTGATCGGCGATTCTAGACACCGATGCAAGGCGCC
>JAEZBU010000350.1 GCA_023426855.1 Pseudomonadota bacterium
CCGGGTTCTCGGCGTGGTGGTGGCGTTGGCGTGCAATCTCACCTGCATGGCCCGTGGCGCTCCCTGACGAAGGCAATGCCTCGGGCTACACCGATTCGGTCCAACCAATCCGCCGGGACCGAACACGCAGGTGGGAAACCAGAATGCTCGACATGTGCGAGATGCCAACTGTCTCGCGCATTGTCCCCGCATAGACGTGGGGGCACTGGCCCCTTAAACGTGCCTGGCTTTCCGCCTGCGCGGGGATGACGGATTGGATGGGCGGCCTTGAGCGCCCAGAGCGACGACGCGACCGGCCATCTCACTCCGCTGGCGCGGCGGCAATTCCCTGCGGTTCGACCGGCCGACGCCGCGACGTCAGCTTGCGGATGACGACATAGAAAACCGGCGTGAAAATCAACCCGAAGATCGTCACGCCGATCATGCCCCAGAATACCGCGGTGCCGAGCGCAACACGCATTTCCGCGCCGGCGCCGGTCGCGAAATACAGCGGCAGCACACCGCAAGTGAACGCCAGCGACGTCATCAGGATCGGCCGCAGGCGAAGCTGGCACGCCTCCACTGCCGCGGTGACACGATCCTTGCCCTGCTCCTCGAGTTGGCGCGCAAATTCAACGATAAGAATGGCGTTCTTGGCCGCCAGTCCGATCAGCACGATGAACGCGATCTGGGTCAGGATGTTGATGTCCTGTCCGTGCAGCGCCACGCCGAACAGCGCCGACAGCAGGCACATCGGCACAATCAGCATGATCGCCAGCGGCAGCGACCAGCTCTCATACTGTGCCGCCAGGGCCAGGAACACGAACAGCACGGACAGCAGGAACACGTAGTAGCCGGTCCGACCTGCCTTGGTTTCCTGGTACGACAGATCGGTCCATTCGTAGGCGATACCATCCGGCAGCACCTCGTTGGCGACCTCGCGCATGACCTGCAAGGCTTGGCCTGAACTGATACCTGGCGCGCCCGCGCCGCTGATTTCGACGGTGGGGAACAGGTTGTAGCGGGGCACGCGATCCGGGCCTGAGATTTCACGGAAGGTCACCAGCGAACTCAGCGGCACCATTTGACCATCGGTGTTGCGCACGCGGATCCTGGCGACGTTCTCCGAATCCAGCCGGAACGCGCCCTCGGCCTGCGCCGTGACCCGGAACGTACGGCCGAACATGTTGAAGTCGTTGACGTAAGCCGAACCCATGTAAATCCGCATCGCCTCGAACACGTTGCTCAGCGGCACACGCAGCATCTGTGCCTTGGTGCGGTCGACATCGACGAACACTTGCGGGGTTGCGGTCTGGAACGTGGTGAAAGTGTTGACGATCTCCGGCCGCGCATTGGCCGCCTGGATCAGCTCCTGCGCGATACGCGCCAGCTCCGTCGAGCCAAATCCGCCGCGATCCTGCAAACGCATCGAGAAGCCGCTGCTCGAACCGACGCCGCGCACCGGCGGCGGGATGATGACGATGGTCGTCGCTTCCTGGATCTCTGCGTTCAGCTTGCTACGCAGATCCTGGGCGATGCGATCGACGGTCAGGCCTGCGAGGACGCGTTCGGAAAACGGTGCCAGCACAGCGAAAATGCCACCCGCGTTCGACGCCGATGTGAACGTTGCGCCGGATCGTCCGACGTTGACGTTGGTGTAGGCGACGCCCGGTGCCTCCAGCACCATCTCGTTGGCCTGCTTGAGCACGTCGTTGGTGCGTTCCAGCGATGCGCCAGGCGGGAGCTGCATCGACACGATCACGATGCCACGGTCGAGTGGTGGAATGAAGCCTGTGGGCGTGTGTTGGATCAACACGATCGCCATGGCGATCAGGGCCGCGTAGACGAGAAGCATCAAGGCCGAGATGCGCGCCAAACCACGTACGAGTTTGCCGTAGCCGCGTTCCAGCGCACCGAAAGCCGCATTGAAACCACGGAAAAACACGCGAACAGGCGCTGACAACGCATGCCCGATGCGGCCAATGAAGCCGCGGCGGACTTCCGCGTCGTGGTGGCGGAACATGATCGCGGCCAGCGCCGGGCTGAGCGTCAGCGACACGAACGCGGAAATGATCGTCGCCGTCGCGATGGTGACCGCGAACTGGCGATAGAACTGACCGGTGATGCCGCCGATGAACGCGGTCGGGATGAACACCGCGGACAGCACGATGGCGATCGCGACTAGTGCCGTACCGACCTCATCCATGCTGGCGCGGGCTGCCTGCAGCGCACTCTCGCCCGCGCGCATCCGGCGTTCGACGTTCTCCACCACGACGATGGCGTCATCGACCACGATGCCAACCGCGAGCACCAGCCCGAACAGCGTCAGCATGTTGATGGAAAAGCCCAGCGCCTGCATCACGACGAAGGTGCCGATCAATGATACCGGGATCGCCAGCACCGGGATGAGCGAGGCGCGCCAGGATTGCAGGAATACGATCATCACGAGAACGACGAGGGCCACCGCCTCGAAGATCGTCTTGTAAAGTTCCTGGATCGAAACCTCGATGAACTCGGTCGGATTGTAAATGATCCGGTATTCGAGACCCTTCGGGAAGCTCTGCGACAGCTCCGCCATCGTCCGCTTGATCTCGTTGGCGGCTTTGAGCGCATCGGAGCCCGGCGCCTGCGTCATGAACAGAACGGTCGCAGGATAGTGGTTCTGATAACCGAACGAGTTGTAGTTCAGCGCGCCTAGCTCGACACGCGCAACATCGCGCAAGCGAACCAGACGGCCATCGGAGCCGGCCTTGATGATGATATCCTCGAATTCGCCGGATTCACGCAGGCGGCCCTTCATCTGCAGTGGCATCTGGAACGCGCCGGTGCCGCTGATCGGCGGCTCGCCGATGGCGCCGCCCGCGACCTGAACGTTCTGCTGGCGCAGCGATTGCAAAATCTCTTCGGCACTCAGCCCCAGCGCGGCGATGCGCTCCGGATCGAGCCAGATGCGCATGGCGTATTCGCGCGCGCCGAACATATTGACCGAGCCGACACCCTGGATGCGCGCCAGCACATCGCGCACATTCAGCAGACCGTAGTTCGAGATGTAGACCTGATCGAAGGTGTTGTCCGGCGACGTCAGATGCACCGCGAGTAACTGATCGGGATTGTTCTTGCGCGTCAGGATACCGCTGCGGCGCACTTCCTCCGGCAACCGCGGCTCAGCCGATGCGACGCGGTTCTGCACCAGCACCTGCGCCATATCGATGTCGGTGCCGATGTCGAACGTGACGGTCAGGCTCATCGCGCCGTCGCTCGTCGAGTTCGAATACATGTAGATCATGCCGTCGACGCCGTTCACCTCCTGCTCGATGACGGCCGCCACCGTATCCGCAACGGTCTGCGCGCTGGCGCCCGGATAGGTGGTGGTGACGGTGATGGTCGGCGGCACGATCTCGGGAAACTGAGTGACCGGCAAAGCGAGATAGGCGATGGCGCCCAGGATGGTGATGAACACCGAGATGACTGCTGCGAAGATCGGGCGGGCGATGAAGAAGCGGCTCAACGACATGGCGGCCGGCTCCTTTTCCTACTGGCCGATAGGCTGGCCGGGCTTCGCCGGCGCGACCGATACCTGCAGCGGTTCCCGCTTCGCCGCCACCTTCTGATCAGGCCGCGCCCGCTGAATGCCGCGCACGATCACCCAGTCATCGGCGGCCAGCCCTTGCCGGATGACCCGAAGCCCATCGACCAGCGGGCCAAGCTCGACAGGCGTTCGACGCGCGGTACCATCTTCCAGCACCGTGTAGATGAACTTGTTGGACTGGTCGGTGCCGATCGCCTCATCAGGGATAAGCACAGCCTGATAGGCCCCCGATCCGGCAATACGCACGCGGGCAAACATGCCGGGCTGAAACAGCCCGCTCTTGTTGTCGAGCACAGCGCGTGCGCGCAACGTGCTGGTGCCGGGATCGAGGCGGTTGTCGCTGAAATCCAGCTTTGCCTGATGCGGAAATCCGGTCTCGTCCGGCAGCGCCACATGCACCGTTGCCCCGGCGGCTACCGTGCCCGCAGTCTGGCCGGACTGCATCAGTCGCTGATATTTCAGGGTGTTGCTTTCACCGATGTCGAAATAGACATACAGCGGATCCTGGCGAACGATCGTCGTCAGCATCGTGGCATTGCTGGCACCGCCCGCTGAAACGTAGTTGCCGGCCGTCACGGCGCTAAGGCTCATGCGGCCGGCGATCGGCGCCGCGATGCGGGTAAAGGATAGTTCCAGTTCCGCGGACTTGACGCGCGCCTCGGCAACGGTCATCGCGGCTTCGGCATCGCGCCTGAGATTGTCACGTTCCTCGAATACGCGTTCGGACAGATAGCGCTTTTCAACCAGCGGCCGGCCGCGTTCGACATCGCGCGTGGTGTTTTCAACCTTGGTTTTGGCCTGCTCGTATTCAGCCCTGGCGGTGGCAAGCGCGCGCTCGTACGGCCGCGGATCTATCGTGTAGAGCGGATCGCCGGCCTTGACGGTCTGGCCATCCTTGAAATGAACCTCACTCAGGTAGCCCGGCACGCGCGCGCGGATTTCGACCATTTCGACCGGAACCAGCCGCGCCGTATACTCGTCCCACTCGACGATTTCACGCTGCATCGGCCGGCTGGCCGTCACTGCGGGTGGCTGCGCGCCCTTGGCGACAGCCAGGCCGGACCGGCCATCTCGCGCGCTGTTGCCGGCGACCAGTTCCTGCAACCAGTCGACCTGACGCTGAAACCAGCCTTTGTCCGTACTGTTGCTCGGGGGCGGCGGCGCCGATTGGGCATGAGCGACGAGCGGGACACTGAATGCCAAGGCAGCAAGCACGATCGTCACGCTGAGCCGCGCACTCCATGCCGGGAAACTGCCAAGAAACAGCCGCACGCACAGCCTCGCTTTGTTGCATGCACTCAGCAAAGACGGGGCGTTTAACACGCCCCGCTTATCGCTTTGCCAGTATTAGCAAGTATGCAAGAGGTTGTAACGGCTATTCCGTGCGTAAAACTAACTCACTATGCCAATTTTATTGTCACCACCATGTCCAACCCGGCTGGCCATAAGCATATCCGCGCTGCGGACGTTGTTGACGTTCGACATGACGGGTGCGCTTCTTGCGGTTGCTTGCTGCAACCTTGTCTGCATGGGCTGACGAGCCGCGGACGACGATCCGCGTCGATTCCATGCCGTGCTTGCTGACAGTATTCCAAAACGTCTTGGCATTGCCGTTCGCGAGACGGACACAGCCGTGGGAAGCCGTGCGCCCGAGCATGCCGGTCGCGCTGGTTCCGTGCACCGCGATACCGCGATTGAAGAAGATCGCGTAAGGCATCGGTGCGCCGTCATACTGGCGCGAATACCACATGCGCGAGCGCCACGTCGGCGTGAACGTCCCTGTCGGCGTATAATAGCCGCGACGGCCGGATGAGATCGGCCACGAGTGCAGGGTCTGGCCACCGCTCTTCACGATCATGCGTTGCGACGACAGATCGATGTCCACATTCAGCGTGATGACCGGCTTGGGTGGCTCCGGCAGCGGCAGTAGTTGCAGTGGCGTGAGAACCGCATCGGGATCGGTGGGGCTGTCCAGCGCTGCGGTGTCGCCATTGCTGTCGCTTGGCACGACCGGCAATGACTCTGCAGGACGCTGCGTCACCGCATCTTCTGGCACTATAACTGACGACGCTGGCGCCGACACTTGCTGCAACAACGGCTGTGCGGAACCGCTCGAGGTCGCAAACGCAGAGGGCGTCACCAAGAAACCCGCCAGTGCTACCCACCCGAAACTACGCAACCTCATCCTACTACTCCCACGCTGAAGTGTACCAACTGCCCTGTAAGGGCCAACCCTGTAACGATCGGTGAAATGCGCTCTGAAAAATCCGTCCTTCGACGCCGTTTAAGCGCTTTCCATCGATCTCCTCTGTTACGGGCGTGACATGTGGACGATCATTTCTCCGCCGATCGACCGTCCGTGGACATGTTGCCCTATGAGTTCCGCAACGCAAGAAACAGAAAAGAGATCCATGCTCTGGCCGCGCAATTTCCAGCTTAGTGTGAACGTGACGCAACACCGCGGATCGGTTCAATACAAATCAATTTTATGATGCACACTGCATATCAAAAAGACGTAGGTGGCAAAGCCCCGATGGCACGTGGAACCGTCAGCCGAACGTTGACAATACGGTAGGTTTGCGCAGACTTCCCGCTATCGACGAACTGAGACCCATAGGGGGAATGCGGTGGCGACCTCGAAGCGAAACCTGAGCCTGGAAGCTGCCGTCAGCGACGTCGAAACACGTTTCATCGCCGCCAATCCTGAGAGCAAGGCGCGCTTCGAGGCAGCTCAGCGCAATATGCCCGGCGGCAACACGCGCACGATCCTCCATTACGATCCGTTCCCGGTGGCGATCGTGAAAGGCGAAGGCGCCCGCCTGATCGATCTCGACGGACACACCTACGTCGACTACCTGGGCGAGTTCACGGCCGGGCTTTACGGGCATTCTGAACCTGCAATCCTGGCTGCGATCCAGGAAGCATCGTCCGGTGGCCTGGTCCTGGGAGGCCCCAATCGCTACGAGGCGCGTCTTGCAGAACTGATCTGCGCGCGTTTCCCGGCCGTTGACCTTGTTCGCTTCTGCAATTCGGGGAGCGAGGCCAATCTGATGTGCCTCAACCTGGCGCGTGCCGCCACCGGGCGAGACGCCATCATGATTTTCAACGGCGCTTACCATGGCGGGTTTTTGTCGTTCACCAGCGGCATGTCACGGATGAACGCGCCATTCTCATTTGTCATGGCTGAGTACAACGATCTTGAGGCCGCACGCGAGCTCATTGCATCACACGCGAACGATCTCGCCGCTGTCATCCTGGAACCGATGATGGGAGCCGGTGGCTGTATTCCAGCAACGCCCGAATTCTTGCAGATGCTTCGCACCGAGACTGAGCGACATGGCATCGTGCTGGTGTTCGACGAGGTGATGACGTCGCGGCTTGCGCCCGGTGGCCTGCACGGCGCACTCGGCATCACGCCTGATCTGGTGTCATTCGGGAAGTATCTCGGCGGCGGCGTCACATTCGGCGCGTTCGGCGGCAGCCGGAAGCTCATGAGCCTGCTCGATCCGACGCGCAAAGACGGCTACGTGCATTCGGGAACCTACAACAACAACGTGCTGACCATGGCGGCGGGCATCGCGGGGCTCGAAAAGGTGTTCACACCAACAAGAGCTGAACAGCTCAATGCGGGTGGCGATCGCTTGCGCGACCGGCTGAACGCAGCGATAGAGGCCCGAGGGCTGCCTTTGCAGGTCACGGGGCGCGGTTCGATGCTGTGCTTGCATCCACACAGCCAGCCGATCTCGCGACCGGCCGACGTCGCGCCCGCCACGGAAGCACGCAAGCTATTGCATCTGGAGCTGAACCTGCGTGGCTTCTACATCGCGCGGCGCGGGTTCATGAGCCTGTCACTGCCACTGACCGACGCCGACCATGATGCGCTGGTCGCCGCGCTGGAAGCCGTTCTCGACGACAATGCTGGCGTACTCGCGCAGCTCGTGTGATCGTCAGCGCCGCTTCTGTCGCCGCACCACCAGCTCGCGGTGGAAGGTATAAAGACCGGCACCGGCGACGATGGTTATGCCGACCAGCGTCAGAACATCAGGCAGCGTACCCCATATGAGATAGCCAAGCAGCATCGCCCAGAGGATGACCGAGTAGCGGAACGGGACAACCGCCGACAGATCGCCCGTCCGCACCGAAATGATGATGCTGAGCTGTCCGATCAGCGAAAACGCAGCCGCCCCCAGTATCTGCAGCATGCCTGTCGGCGTCGGCCGCACCCATGTCTCGAACAGCGAGAGCAAGAGACTGCCGAGCGTCACGACCGCAGTCGACGCGCAGAGGATCAGCACCGTCGGCACCGCATGATCGACGCGCTTGGTCGCCACATCTCGCGCCGTGGCACACACCACGCCCAACAACGCCAGCATGCTCCACCAGCTGAAGGC
>JAEZBU010000356.1 GCA_023426855.1 Pseudomonadota bacterium
ATTCGGCAAGCATGAAGATGAGCCACAACGAGCTGCCGATCACCATCGACCAGTACAGCCACTGCACCGACAGCGGCAGTGCCGTATAGCGGTCGTAAGCGGTGAGATCGACGAGATCCAACCCGTGTACGATCAGCAGGCCGAGCAGCGCCGCGGCAACCACCGCCTGGACAATCAGAAGAATGCGGAGCGACGTCCGCCCCACCGCTTGCTCGAGCATGTCGATGCGCATGTGCGCTGTGCGGCTCGCGCCCAGAAGGATCAGCCAGACAAAAAGCAGCCGAAGAAGTTCCTCACTCCACGGCGTCGATATCCCGAGCGCATAGCGCGCCAGGACCTGATAGAAAGCGAGCGCCGTTATCGCCACGAGCAATGCGGCGCTCGCACCATCTACGATGCGCTGGATCAGTTTCAGCACATCCGTGCTCCTTATTTCCCGGCGGCCAGGATCTGATCAATGATCTCGCTGCCGTGATCCTTCACGTAGGTGGCCTTCACCGGATCGAGCACGGCCTTCTGGAACGGCTCGATGTCGACATTCTCAACGACTGAGACGCCGGCCTTCTTCATGCCTTCCATGGCTTCCTGGTTGGCTTTGACGTTCAGCTCGCGCTGAAGTTTCTGCGCCGATACGGCTGCCTCGAGGACCGCCTTCTGATGTTCCGGTTTCAAACCGCGGAACTTCTGCTGGTTCATCACAAGGATCGACACGGTGTAAGCGTGCCGCGTCATCGAAAGATGCTTCTGCACCTCGTGGAACCGGTTCGAGTAGGTGATCGAAAGCGGGTTTTCCTGACCGTCGACCGCGCCTGTTTCAAGCGCCAGATAAACCTCGGTGAAGGGCATCGGCGTGGGGATCGCGCCCCAGATCTTGAACGCCTCGACGTGCGCGGGGTTGGGGGTGGTGCGCAGTTTCAGACCTGCCAGATCTTTTGGCGTGCTGACATCATGCTTGCTGTTGGTGAGGTTGCGGAAGCCGATCTCCCAGAACGCCAGCGGCTGCATGCGATGCTTGAGCAGGCCGTCGATCAGGTTCTTGCCGATCGGCCCGTCGATCACCGCGTAGGCGTGCTCGTAGTTGTTGAACAGGTACGGCAGGTCGAGCGCGTTCAGCCGCGGCTCGAAACGTGTGAAGAACGGGTTGCCCGTGATGCCGATATCGATCGTGCCGAGACGCACGCCTTCGAGCACCGTCGGATCGTTGCCCAGCTCGCCGGCTGGATGAACCGATACTTTCACCTCTCCGTTGGTCAGCGCCGCGACGCGCTCCGCGAAGTGCAGGGCGGCAGCATGGTGGGTGTCGGCGGTCGGTTGTGTATGGGCGAAGCGCAGCGTCGTTTGAGCTGTCGCCGGCCAGGCCGCAAGCATCGACAATGCGGCGCATACCGCCACGAGCCGGTTTTTCATTGTTTCCTCCTGACGTTTTTATCGTTTGAATAGTGTTTGTTTTCTGACATGGCATGCAAAGGCTGGATCAGTCAAACCTGATCACGGCACTCCGGGCGACGTCCTGCTGGCAGGATATGCAATCGCTATCGCACGCATGATAGCTGCCGAGCGTCTACGCCGGCGCGGGGGCAAGCGCTCACTAAACCCGGAATTGGCTACCGGTTGCAGGTCGAGGCTGAGCGCCAGACTGGCGGTTGCCTGTTGAGACGATCGCACGCGTGCTGCTGCTCCACAGCATCAATCGAAACGCTTGCGATTCGCGCTACGTCCTGCGACTGTCCCGCCACTCAATCGCTCGTGGCGCATGCAGTCTCGCAGGTGCTGCCCTTCCGTAAGGACATGCCTTGCCTACTTCTGCAGTGTTGAACTCCCCGCCTGTCGCCGCGACATCGGTTCAGCGGGATGCCCGCGATTGGATGAAAATCCTGGCGAAATACAAGCAGCCCGATGAAGCCCGCAGTATCGCGGAAATCGTCATAACCGCAGTGCCGTTCGTCGGTTTGTGGATCGCAGCCTGGGCGGCGCTGTCCGTGGGGTACTGGCTGACGCTGTTGATCGCGATACCGGCAGCAGGATTTCTCGTCCGCCTGTTCATGATCCAGCACGACTGCGGGCACGGCGCGTTTTTCCACAAACGTACGGTCAACGACTGGGTGGGGCGCGTGATTGGCGTTTTCACGCTGACGCCGTATGACGTGTGGCGGCGGAGCCACGCCACGCATCACGCGACATCGGGCAATCTCGACGAGCGCGGCACGGGGGATATCGATACCTTGACGGTGCGGGAGTATCTCGCCCTACCGCCCTGGCGCCGTATGCTTTACCGCGCTTATCGCCATCCGATCGTGATGTTCGGGATAGGCCCGGCCTACCTGTTCATTCTGCAGCACCGCTTGCCGGTCGGCCTGATGCGTGCCGGCTGGCAGCCTTGGATCAGTGCACTCCTGACCAATCTGGGAATTGCTATCGTTGCCGCGCCTGTGATCTGGCTGGTCGGGCTTCAGGCGTTTCTGCTTGTGCAACTGCCGATTACGATCTTCGGCGCGTCCATCGGCGTCTGGCTGTTCTATATCCAGCACCAGTTCGAGGAGACGCATTGGGCCGAGGCTGACACCTGGACCCATGCCGAGGCGGCGCTTCATGGCAGCTCGCACTACGACCTGCCGCCGGTGCTGCGCTGGTTCACGGCCAACATCGGTGTGCATCATGTGCACCACCTTTACAGCCGCATCCCCTATTACAGGCTGTCGGACGTGCTGCGCGACCATCCGGCTCTGGCCGATGTCGGCCGCATCACGCTTTGGGAAAGTTTCTCTTACGTGAAGCTGCGGCTGTGGGATCAGGACAGCAAGCGGATGGTATCGCTTGCTGAGCTCAGGGCGATGCCGCAGTCGGCCTGATCCGGCGCCAGCGGTCCCATCGGGAGCCTTTCGGCTCCCACAATTACTTACTTCGCGGAAGCCCGTTCGACAGACTTTATCGGTGCGCGCGAACGGCCGGAGCGCTGTTCGATTTCCTTGTCCTGTGCCTCGATGATGGCCAATGCCGGCTCATCGCCGTCGAGGCCGCCGAGGATTTCGCCGGGCACGCGGCGGTTTGATGTCATTGTGCCGTCCTCATAGAGAACGTTGAAAAGAACGAATTCAGCCTTCGGCGTCGGTTTCTTGCGGGCCATGGTGTCCTCGTCATGCTGGCGCGATGCTTTGGTGATCGCGGCACGACGACCGTCGCACCGCGATATGACAGGTTGTGAACTGTCTTGAATCAGACAGCGGTTTGCGTGTTGCTGCGATAGGGCCTGCGCCGCTTGTGACGGTGCGCGGGCCGGTCGTTTCCGCCTTCAGCACCTTGCCGCGGTGCATGTCCTTGCGATGGTCCACGCTGTGGCCGCGCGCCATTGCGGTGGCCGCCGCCGCGATGATCCGTGCGCTGCTCCCCCCGCTCACCAGATGGGTCGCGCTGCGGGCGATCGCGATGCGGCTGATTGCCGTTGGCGCTGGCCCGACGCTGGCCCTGCTCACCACGGTGATTGGCATTGCGCTGCTCGCCACGATTGGGACGCCCGTTTGCCGGACCACGCCGCCGGCCTTCGGGGCGCGCCGATGATGTCGTCTCGATCGGAGCTGAGGGATCGGCGCGGCGGTCCTCGGCCGGAATCTGCTGCCGGGTCAGTTTCTCGATGGCGCGCAGACGATCGCGCTCCTCGGCGTCGCACAGCGAGATCGCGATGCCCGATGCGCCCGCGCGGCCGGTCCGGCCGATGCGATGCACGTAGGCTTCCGGGGTTTCCGGCAGCTCAAAGTTGACCACGTGCGAGACGTTATCGATATCGATGCCGCGGGCGGCGATGTCGGTCGCCACCAGCACGCGGATTTTCGCGCGCCGGAAGGACTCGAGCGCTTCTTCGCGCTGGCGCTGGCTCTTGTTGCCGTGGATGGCGGCGACACGGACACCGGCCGCATCGAGATGCTTGGCCACGCGGTCGGCGCCACGCTTGGTGCGTGTGAATACCAGCGCCCGCTCCAGTGCTGGGTCGGCGAACAACTGAGCGAGATAGGCGGCCTTGCGCTTCTGCTCGATGTGGACGAGGCGCTGGGTGACACGCTCCACCGTAGAGGCAACCGGCGTCACCGTGACATTGACCGGATCGCGCTGGAATTCGTGCACCATGGCTGCGATCTCGCGCGGCATGGTGGCGGAAAACAGCAACGTCTGACGACGCGCGGACAGCAGGCTGACAACGCGCTTGATCGGCTTCACGAAGCCGAGATCCAGCATCTGGTCGGCCTCGTCGAGCACCAGGATTTCGGTGCCCTGCAGCGCGATCGCGCGCTCGTTGATGTGATCGATCAGCCGGCCCGGCGTTGCGATCAGCACATCGACGCCGCGTGCCAGCGCCTGCACCTGCGGGCGATGCGCGACGCCGCCGAACACGACCGCGACGGTCAGGTTCATGTGACGGCCATAGGCGCGGAAGCTGTCGGCGATCTGGGAAGCCAGTTCGCGCGTCGGCGACAACACCAGTACGCGGCAGCCCTTGGGCATCGCGGATTTACGGTTAGCCTGCAGGCGATGCAGGATCGGCAGCGCGAACGCGGCGGTCTTGCCGGTACCCGTCTGGGCGATGCCGAGCAGGTCGGAACCGGTCATGACCGGCGGAATGGCTTTGGTCTGGATAGGGGTGGGGGTGGCGTAGCCTTCGTCGGCCAGCGCCTTGAGAATAGGCTCGGCGAGGCCAAGCTCTGCGAATGTCGTCACTGAGTATCTTTCATGAACAGCCGCGCCTGATTCCGGCGACACAGTCGCCGGAACGTCAGTCGAGGCACGGCTCGACTTAGAAGACGCCCCGCGTGGCCTGGGCGATCTGGATGGAAAATCTGTGGGCGCTCAACAGGGGGGATGACAGGGTTCCTGGGCAAGCCCTTGAACCGAAACAAATCCCTTCACGCGGCCGGAGCGCTGGATAACGCTCAAATGAGCATGCTGGCTTGTCTCATGTTGCGCCGCAAAAGTCAATGACGCGATCCGGCGACTAGGTTTCTCCGCGCTTTGCCGCGGGGCGCGTTAGGCATGTGCCAGCGCCAGTTGGAACGAGTTCGGGCGGCGCGCATTGCGCGGTCGATGTTCCGCTATTCACATTGCGTGGACCCGATGCCAGAGCTCGACATTGCGCCGATAGCCCGCGACCGCAGCGCGCCGCTGCGGGATATGCTGTGGATCCCGGGCGGTACGTTCCGGATGGGTTCGGATGCGCATTATCCGGAGGAAAAGCCCGCGCATCGCGTGACGGTGGACGGCTTCTGGATGGACCGGACGCCGGTGACCAACCGGCAGTTTAGCGCCTTTATCGAGGCGACGGGCCACGTGACGCTGGCGGAGACAAAGCCCGATCCGGCGGATTACCCCGGGGCGTTGCCACACATGTTGAAGGCCGGTTCGCTGGTGTTCATGCAGCCACGCGGGCCGGTTGATCTAAGAGACTGGAGCCGCTGGTGGACATACAAGTTTGGTGCCGACTGGCGACATCCGTACGGTCCCGGCAGCGCGATTCGCGGCCATGACGATCACCCGGTGGTCCATATCGCCTATCGGGACGCGGAGGCCTATGCCACCTGGGCCGGTAAGTCGTTGCCGAGCGAGGCGGAATGGGAGTTTGCCGCCCGCGGCGGGCTGGATGGGGCGGAATATGCGTGGGGCAGCGCGTTCATGCCGGACGGCCGGCACATGGCCAATATCTGGCAAGGCAACTTCCCGCATCAGAATCTGGCGACCGACGGCTATGCCCGGACCTCGCCGGTGACGGCATTTCCGGCCAACGGCTACGGCCTGCACGACATGATCGGCAACGTCTGGGAATGGACGTCGGATTGGTACGCACCCAAGCACGAGGCGGATGCGGCCAAACCGTGCTGCATCCCGAAAAACCCGCGCGGTGGCCGCGAGCAGGCGAGTTACGACCCTCGCCAGCCGCATATCCAGATCCCCCGAAAGGTACTCAAGGGCGGCTCGCACCTGTGCGCGCCCAACTATTGCCGCCGCTATCGGCCCGCTGCCCGTCACGCCGAGCCGGTCGATACCTCCACCAGCCACGTCGGGTTCCGCTGCGTCGTCCGTGAACCGCAATCTCCCCGGGACTGAGCGGGCCGGGGGTTTCGGACACGCTGCCCGCGTCAAATAACTACGCTGGCCAGTTCGCACTGGCGGTGAGCGGCGAAACTCTATAAGCAACCGCGACCGATAGTTTTGCAGCGCGCCTTGCACCTCCAATGTTGGAGCGGAAAGCAGCGCGCAGACCCGAGAAACATCCTGACTATGACATTCCCGTCGACTCATCCGGCGCTCGCGCGTGCGCTTGCCGCCCGCGATTATTCAGTTCCGACCGCCGTTCAGCTTGCCGTTCTGGAAGCGGAGGCGGCCGAGCGCGACCTGCTGGTATCGGCGCAGACCGGCTCCGGCAAGACGGTGGCGTTCGGTCTCGCCATGGCGACGACGCTGCTGGGCGATGCCGAGCGCCTGGAACAGGCGGGCGCGCCGATGGCTCTGATTGTTGCGCCAACTCGTGAGCTGGCGATGCAGGTTCAGCGTGAGCTGGATTGGTTATATGCCGAGACCGGGGCGCGGGTGATCACCTGCGTTGGCGGCATGGACGCCCGCGCCGAAGCCCGGCAACTCAACTACGGTGCGCACATCGTGGTCGGCACGCCGGGACGCCTCCGCGACCATCTGGAGCGCAACCGGCTCGACCTGTCGCAGCTCAAGGCCATCGTGCTCGACGAGGCCGACGAGATGCTGGATCTCGG
>JAEZBU010000021.1 GCA_023426855.1 Pseudomonadota bacterium
CCGCGCGGTGCGCCGGTTCACTAAACGCCCGGGGGGGCGAGCCGCGCGCGATGAAAGCGTCATCGCGCCTACGCCTTCCAAGGCGCTTGGCTCGGGGAACGGCTCATGTCGGTTCCCGAGTCGGGCGGTAGAGAAACCCCGCTTCTCTACCGCCCGACCTCAAGATATTGCTCGCAGCCGAGGGCGGCAGGCGGGCATCCGACTTCGCCGGAAGGCCTGTGCTGCCGCACCGCCACACACCTCCCTCCCCGACGCGGTGGGACGGGTCTTCCGGCGATCCACCCCAAAACATGGTTAGTCGTGCACCGCCGAAATCAGTGCAGGTGGCTTACAGGCAGCCAGTAAAGGTCGAGCCGCATTTGACGTAGGAAATGGCGTCCCAGGCGCAGCAGGGCAGCTCCTTCTTGCACACCCAGCGACGCAGTTCGCCGCTGGAGAAGCGGTAGCTGCAAACCTTCTCATCCTTGCCGGCCTTCGGCATGGAGGCTTTCTGAGCCTTCTGCGTTGTCGATTTGGGCGCGGTATTCTGAGCCATCGAGATGGAAGGCGCCAGAGAAAGCGATATCGCGGCCGAAGCTGCGAAAGCGAAAACGGCCAGTTTGCGGAACATCGAAATGCGCCTCCCATAAGCTCGCGGACGCCGCGAATACAGCATTGCGTTCAGGTGCGCGCTAGGGCGGGAAAGCCTCATGCACCAACATTCGCTGCGGCTGTGGAGAAGTCTGTCACGGTTTTAAAACGAAAAGAGCCGGGCAGGGGCCCGGCTCTTTCCATGCAGATGTGTCAGGCTGCAGTTATTCGGCGGCCTTGATGCCTTGCTGCTGCGCGGCGTCAGCGGCTTTCTCGGCTGTCATCTTCTCCAGCGCCTTGCGGACGCCGGCCGCGTAGTCCGGATGCACCTTCTCGAAATGACCGAGCTGACGCTCCGCGATGAAGTCCGGAATGCCGAACATCGCTTCCGCAACGTTCTGGCACAGGCGCGCCTTCTGCTCCGCATCGAACAGCTCGAACAGCGCGCGCGGCTGACGGTAATCGTCGTTGCCGTCGCGATGATTGAAGCGGTCGGCGTCGCCTGAGATCTTGAGCGGCGGCTCACGGAAACGCTCGTCCTCAGCCGCGCCGTTGAACGAGTTCGGCTCGTAGTAGGCGTCGACCGCGCCTGTCTGCTGACCGAAGAAGTTCATCGAACCGTCCTTGTGATAGTGATGGACGGGGCACTTCGGCGCGTTCACCGGCAGGTGCTCGTAGTGCGTGCCGATGCGATAGCGATGCGCGTCGGCATACGAGAAGATGCGGGCCTGCAGCATCTTGTCCGGCGAGAAGCCGATGCCCGGCACCACGTTCTTCGGCGCGAAAGCAGCCTGCTCGATTTCCGCGAAGTAATTGTCGGGGTTCCGGTTGAGCTCCAGAACGCCGATGTCGATCGGCGGATAATCGGCGTGCGGCCACACCTTGGTGAGGTCGAACGGATTGTACCAATGCTTGTCCGCGTCCTCTTCCGGCATGATCTGCACCTGCATCTTCCACTTCGGGAAGTTGCCGGCTTCGATTGCTGAAAACAGGTCTTCCTGGGTCGTCTCGCGGCTCTTGCCGACCACTTCGGCGGCCTGTGCATTGGTCCAGTGCTTGTGGCCCTGCTGGGTCTTGAAGTGGAACTTCACCCAATAGCGCTTGTCGTCGGCGCTGATCAGCGAGAACGTATGGCTGCCATAGCCGTTGACGTGGCGCACATCGGTCGGCAGGCCGCGATCCGACATCAGAATGGTCACCTGATGCAGGCTCTCGGGCGACAGCGACCAGAAATCCCACATTGCGGTCGGCGAGCGCAGATTGGACTTCGGATGGCGCTTCTGCGTGTGGATGAAGTCCGGGAACTTGTAAGGATCGCGGACGAAGAACACCGGGGTGTTGTTGCCAACCAGATCCCAGTTGCCTTCGCTGGTGTAGAACTTGATCGCAAAGCCACGGACGTCGCGCTCGGCGTCGGCGGCACCCATCTCGCCGGCAACCGTCGAGAAGCGCAGCAGCAGCGGCGTCTCGGCGCCCGGCTGGAGAACCTTCGCCTTGGTGTACTTCGAGATGTCGCCGGTGATCTTCAACGTGCCATATGCACCCCAGCCTTTGGCATGAACCGTGCGCTCCGGAATGCGCTCACGGTTCTGGTGGGCGAGTTTTTCGATCAACTGGTAATCCTGGATCAGCAGCGGCCCGCGCGGACCAGCCGTGATCGAATTCTGGTTGTCGGAAACGGGGGCGCCCGCCGAAGTTGTCAAAGTCGCGGGTTTCCCCGTGTTCGACTTCTCCGCCATCGTCTTCTCCTCTCATGGTTGTCAGGCGAGTTGGTGGACTGTCAAAGCGCCGATGACAAGCCTTCTTTGATCCGTTCTAATCATCATTCTAAGGAGGGAACGCGACGTTGATGCGACGACCCGCTGATTTGTTGACGTTTTTTGACAAGAATGCTGCGACAGTTTGGACAGGTTCTTTTACGCCCGAGAGCGGGATCTGACGGTGCGGCCGGCGGCCCGAGCGCCTGCTGCGGGTTAACGCTGGAGCTCCTCTTCTGTCGCTCAGGGTGTTGACAGGTCGTATACCGCCGCTTATGTGAAGCGCGCCGTTAGCACTCCATTTTAGTGAGTGCTAGCAGACCAATCTATGTCACGTCATCCCAATCGCCCCGGGAGCCTTAGAACATGAAATTCCGCCCCCTTCACGACCGCGTGGTCGTGCGCCGCCTCGACAGCGAGAGCAAGTCCGCTGGCGGCATCATCATTCCCGATACGGCAGCCGAGAAGCCGCAGCAGGGTGAAGTCCTCGCCGTCGGCCCGGGTGCCCGCGACGAGTCCGGCAAGCTGGTTCCGCTCGACCTCAAGAAGGGCGACAAAGTGCTGTTCGGCAAGTGGTCCGGCACCGAAGTGAAGATCGATGGGCAGGAGCTGCTCATCATGAAGGAAAGCGACGTCATGGGCGTTCTCGCCTGACGGCTCCGGCTTTCTGAGCAGATAAACCCCACTCGTCTCAATGTGCATTCGGGGCCTCACGCCCCACTCATTCAACGGAGCAAGACATGGCAGCTAAAGACGTCAAGTTCGCCGCCGATGCGCGCGAGCGCATGCTGCGTGGCGTTGACATCCTCGCCAACGCAGTGAAGGTGACGCTCGGCCCGAAGGGTCGCAACGTCGTCATCGAGAAGTCGTTCGGCGCGCCGCGCACGACCAAGGACGGCGTAACCGTCGCCAAGGAAATCGAGCTGGAAGACAAGTTCGAGAACATGGGCGCCCAGATGGTGCGCGAAGTGGCCTCGAAGACCAACGACGTTGCCGGTGACGGCACCACCACCGCGACGGTTCTGGCTCAGGCCATCGTCCGCGAGGGTCTGAAGTCGGTCGCAGCCGGCATGAACCCGATGGATCTGAAGCGCGGCATCGACAAGGCTGTCGTTCAGGTCGTCGAGGAGATTTCCAAGCGCTCCAAGAAGGTCAAGAACTCCGACGAGATCGCCCAGGTCGGCACCATTTCCGCCAACGGCGAAGCCGAGATCGGCGAGATGATCGCCGAGGCGATGCAGAAGGTCGGCAACGAAGGCGTCATCACCGTTGAAGAGGCCAAGAGCCTCGAGACCGAGCTGACCGTCGTCGAAGGCATGCAGTTCGACCGCGGCTACCTGTCGCCGTACTTCATCACTAACGCCGACAAGATGATCGCTGAACTCGAGGATCCCTACATCCTGATCCACGAGAAGAAGCTGTCGGGTCTTCAGGCCATGCTGCCGGTCCTCGAGTCCGTCGTGCAGACCGGTCGTCCGCTGCTGATCATCTCGGAAGACGTCGAGGGCGAGGCTCTGGCGACCCTGGTCGTCAACAAGCTGCGCGGTGGTCTGAAGGTCTGCGCCGTCAAGGCTCCGGGCTTCGGCGATCGCCGCAAGGCCATGCTGGAAGACATCGCTGTCCTGACCAACGGCCAGGTGATTTCGGAAGACCTCGGCATCAAGCTCGAGACGGTTTCTCTCGACATGCTGGGCCGCGCCAAGCGCGTTTCGATCGACAAGGACAACACGACGATCGTTGACGGCTCGGGCAAGAAGAAGGACATCGAGTCTCGCGTCAACCAGATCAAGGCGCAGATCGAAGAGACCTCTTCGGACTACGACCGTGAGAAGCTGCAGGAGCGTCTGGCGAAGCTGGCCGGCGGCGTTGCAGTTATCAAGGTCGGTGGCGCTACCGAAGTTGAGGTCAAGGAGCGCAAGGATCGCGTCGACGACGCGCTCAACGCGACCCGCGCTGCTGTTGAAGAAGGCATCGTCCCGGGTGGTGGCGTCGCACTTCTGAAGGCGACGCTCGCCATCACCGTCGAGGGCGAGAACAGCGATCAGGATGC
Organism: Pseudomonadota bacterium; assembly: GCA_023426855.1. GTDB lineage: Bacteria > Pseudomonadota > Alphaproteobacteria > Rhizobiales > Hyphomicrobiaceae > ZC4RG25. The sequence goes on from JAEZBU010000021.1 coordinate 4,378, forward strand.
TGGCATCCAGATCGTCCGCAAGGCTCTGCAGGCTCCGATCCGTCAGATCGCCGACAACGCAGGCGTTGAAGGTTCGATCGTCGTCGGCAAGGTGCTCGAGACCCGTGGCCAGACCTTCGGCTATGACGCTCAGAGGGACGAGTACGGCGACATGATCGAGAAGGGCATCATCGACCCGGCTAAGGTCGTGAAGACGGCTCTTCAGGATGCGGCTTCGATCGCTGGTCTGATGATCACGACGGAAGCTGGCATCGCCGAGTCCTCGAAGAAGAAGGACGCGCCTGCAATGCCGGGTGGCATGGGCGGCATGGGCGGCATGGACATGATGTAAGTCAGTCGGTCATCTGACCGGCTGGTCACTAGGGGCCGCTTCGGGAAACCGAAGTGGCCCTTTTTGCATTTGGGAACCTTCCAGCGCCGCGCACCAGCCGCCGGGGGCACAGCACCGGGGTTTTGGCGCCTGCGTTTAGACCTATATTCCTGGTACGCAGCACAATCAGCGGTCGGAATTCAGCGGGTGTCCGTCATGCAGCTTTCCTATGCTCAGCGTCTTGAGGACTATCATCTCGCCTGCGCGTTCGCCGGCCAGGAGACCGGGTTCTACGTCGATATCGGTGCGGGCCATCCGGTGGCCGACAACGTCAGCTATTGGTTCTATCTGAAGGGCTGGAACGGATTGGTGGTCGAGCCCCAGGCCAATCTGCTCGACCTCTACGCGCACCTGCGGCCGCGGGATCTCGCGCTGGGCAATCTTGTCGGCCGGGCGGATGGCGAAGCGGACTTTCACGTCGTTGAGCGGCTGCATGGCCTTTCCACCACGTTGGCAGAGAATGCGCGCACCGCGATCGAACTTGGCGGCAAGGTGACCACCGAGCGCCGCCCGATGCGCTCCCTGGCAAGCCTGGTTGCCGAGCACGGTATCCGCACGATCGACTTCTTGAAGATCGATGTCGAGGGCGCCGAGGCCGACGTCCTGGCGGGTGCGGATTGGACGACATGCCGGCCGCGGGTCGTACTGGTGGAGGCGACGACGCCGGGCAGCATGGCGGCGGCCTGGGCCGAATGGGAGCCCGCGCTACTCGCCAACGGCTATCAGTTCATGCTGGACGACGAGCTCAATCGTTTCTACGTCGCGCAGGAAGCAACCGAGATTGCCGCCCGCATGCCACGCGCGCCGGTTGACTGGCACAGCGCCGGGCATCTGTATGACTTCGGCCGTGCGCACGAGCGGCAGGATCATCCGGACCATGTGCTGGCGCGGATGCTGGTGTATGGATTGCTGGGTGCGCTGCCGCGGCTCGACCCGGCGTTTCTGGCCGATTTGGTGCATCGCGCGGCAACTTCATCGAACGCTGACACCACAGATGTGCTGGACAATCTGCAGCGAGCGGCCTTTGGCGGCGCTGAACATTCTGGCCAAACAACGCAGACGACGGATCAAGTAGATCACGCAGCAGTGCTGCGTGACCTCATGAAAAATGAACGATTCCGCGCCGCATTGGGTCGGATTGCGACCGCCTATGATGGCGGACACATCATGGATTGAACGTGCTTCTGGAAAAGTGCTGCGCGGTTTGCCGGCAAGAAGCACGTGCGATCAGAACTTGGGTCAAAAGAGCGAACAGTCGTACCGATGCGAGGTGATGGTCAGAGGGCAGACCTGGTAGGACTGTGCGCTTTATCCATCTCGTAGCGAATGTACGGCCGATGCCGAAGACCGGCTGTGTACGTGGCCGTATAAGCGATTTACGGCGAATAGACCGCCTTCTTACTCTGTCCCATTGCCACCACGTCGCGGGCGAGTGAACGGGCCAGCACCTGCACCGGATCATCCGAGCCTTCTTCGGCAAGATCATCCAATACGGCTGCTTTATCCATCAAGCCTTCGAACGTTGCGGCTCTCAATCGGGAAATCGAAATCGACAGATCATGCTGTTCGGCGAGCATTGGATCCGACAGAGATTCGAGATCCTCTGCATACATATCTTCATCCATGTCGCCGGATGCGGCCGCTTCTCCGCGCCGGACCAAGTCCCTGAGTTGACGCGCCAGCGACCTGTATCTCTTGCAGTATGCGCGCAGTTTGCCGTCTGTCTGCGGTACCGCGCTACGTTTGCCGGCCCGTGGTCGGGAAACCACTGCAGGCGCCAGTTCCATACCGTCGACATTGGCCAGTCCGACCCGTGTTGGCGATATCGCCATCAAGGGAGATGTATCGTTTCGTGGGTCACTGGATGGTGATGTGGCGGTGTCCGAGCCAGCGATAATCCTGGCCAATTCCACCTCAACCCCATGCAAAGACGAGAGAAGCTTCGGTAGCTTGTTTTCACGCGCCTTGGCGCGCAGGACGACGACGCTGCTGAGCATTTCCCAGGCAACCGCCGTTTGATGGTTTTCGGCCATCCCCACCCCCATGTGTGCGAATGTTTTCAGGAAAACCTGTGACGACCGGCATGCAAACGCGAACACATGAAGCACGTGGCCAGCAACGAAACGCGGTACCCTGACTAAGGTTCCACGGATAAAAATTCATTTGGGGGCGGGAGGCAGTTTCGCCACATAAGGGCGAAGCTGATGTGATTGCTGCGCTTTTCCTACATAACCCTCGCTATCGAGAAATGGATGAGCGAATTTTATGCAGTGGGAACTCACATTTTTATTTTCGGTTCCCTGAATTCTTTAGCGCGTCACTAGGCGTTGCGCGATACATCGCGGCCGATACGCCAGACCTCTTCCTGCACGCGCATATCGGCGAGGATCCGATCGAGCAGCAAGCTGGTGCGTTTGAAGAGATCAGACCCGCGACGATAATCCGCCGATGCGAAGAAGTCGATGCGTCCGGCCTTAAATAGGTCGACGCATTTGATCCGCGCTTTACCCGGTGGATAAACCGCAATCGCGTGACCGCCGTTCTTTCGCATGACAGCCATGGACGGCACATCGGTGTCGCCGTCTCCGAAATAGATCATGTTCGAGAATGGAATGGGGCGATTGGCTTCCGGCATGTGCTGATTGATATTTTCGCGCAGATCCTCGACGCCCTTGTTGATGCGAAAGAGATATTGCGTTTTGCCGGTGTCGGATATCACGCGCTTGGGATAGGGCAGGTCATACGGGTCGAACCAGTACTCGGACGCGAAAACATTATGGAAATGCGGGTAGATCGTCGTGCCTTCGATGATCTCGGTCAGGCCGGATGAAATGAGATAATGGCGGAGTGTGACGCCAGAGCTCTCTGCACGGATTTTGACGTACTCGCCGATCGCATCGAACCATTCGGATACGCCCGGAAACAGTTCGACCCTGCGCCCTTGCGCTACAAGATCCTGCCGGTCGATGCGCACGCCTTTGGCTTTGGCCTTCTTGTACATCAGGTGCATGTAGGTGATCAGCGGATCAGCGGCATGCTCGCGCGCGATCCGATTTGATTCTGCCCAGAACGCCTTCGCGTCCTCGCCGATCTCGGGCAGGAACGCGTATTCCTGCATCGGCCGGGGCGAGAGCGTGCCGTCGAAATCGTAGACGAGGGCGATGACCTTGCGGTCGTATCCGGAGCGTGCCGCCTGCGTCGTGCGCGATCCCTTCAGCCGGTTGATCGGCAGATCGTCATTGGCGGGCTGATTTCGATCCCGTGGTGTCCGATCCGACATGGCAATCCTGCGCAGCCCCAATAGTCGCCTCGCCGTACGCCGACGCACAGCGTTCAGCGGCAGTTTCACGATTCGCAAGACATAAAGAAGGCTGCCGACGGGCTTCGGTCAATCCATCATGGGATAGCTGTGCGCGACTGTGTGGTCGCCATCAGGTGCTCGCAGGAGCTGCCGATCGGCCAAGTCGCGTATGGGGCAGGCAACGAATAAGGGGAGGAGACCGGTCAGCCTCCTCCCCTCGACTAGCGCTCAGCGTGCGTGTTCGCTGTTATTCCGCCCGCGACATCAGACCCGAGATGTTGCGCACGGCAACGCGCCGATTGATGACTTCCGGAGCCTGTGTGTCGATCTTCAGGAATTGCTCGCCATAGCCTTGGGTGACGAGGTTTTCCGGCGGAACATCGAACTCGTCGGACAGGATCATCGCGACACTTTCGGCGCGACGGTCGGACAGGGTCAGGTTGTCCTCATCCGAACCGACAGCGTCGGTGTGGCCTTCAACCATGAAGACCGCATCGGGATTGCGTTCCAGCACCCTGTTGATGGCGCGCGCCATCCGCTCCAGGCGACTGTACTGCTCCGGCGGCACCTCCCACGACCCGAACTCGAAGTTCACCGAGTCGAGGTCGACGCGCCGGACGCGCTCGCGCACGTACTGGCTTTGACGAATTTCGTCCAAGGAGTAGCCGCGTTCCAGTTCCTCGATCGGAGGTGCTGACAGGGCTTCGTAGACGTCGTCGTAGGAGGAGTCCTCATAGTCGACGATATACTTCTCGCGGGGGATGCGAATGATAGGCGGTGCCAGGGCAACGTAGCCGCCGAGGAAGATGCCCCCGACGCCCGGACGGTGATAACGACGGTTGTCGATCAGGACCACCATCCGGCCATCCGGCCCACGGCGATAGCGGTGCAGCAATCGACCGTGACTGTCGACGACCGATACGACCTGAATTCCGCCAGGGCGCATGTACGTCGTCATCGTCGAGCCGTCCTTGCGCCGTTCCACGCGCTGGTCGCGGAAGGTCCGGCGGAAACGATCGCCTTCGTCGTGGCGGATGACCGCACGCCCCTGTTCGCGCACGATCACGCGGCGATCCGGTTCCTCGATGATGCGGCGCCCGCCTTCAACGCGTTCACGGCGCTCTTTCTTGATGTCGTCAAGACGCATGCGACGGAAATCGCGCCCGTCCTTGCTGGTGTTACGGGCATCGCGCTTTTCGTTTGGCTGGGGCGGGCGAGCGTCTCGCGCATCCTTTGGCCCCGGGCGTGGATCGGGGCGGACGCCCGGACGCTGCTGCTGTTCCTGGCGGACATCCCGGCTGTCGCTCGGCTGAGGCGGCCGGCCATCGCGTGCGTTCTGTGGACCCTGGCGCGGATCGGTCGGGCGAACAACCGGCCGCTGTGGCTGATCCTGGCGGCCGTCGCGCTTTTCGTTCGGCTGGGGCGGACGTCCGTCACGTGCATTCTGTGA
>JAEZBU010000040.1 GCA_023426855.1 Pseudomonadota bacterium
CCGTTCTCGTCGCAGAACTTGTAAAGCTGCGCCTTGCCTTCCACGCACAGGCGCGCGCGCAGGCTGCCGGGCGGATAGTAGATGCCGGCGTGGATCACTTCGCTGTTGCGTGAGCTGGTCTCCGAGCCGATCAGGTCGTGCTGTTCGAGAACCACCACCTCGTGACCGGCCGCGGAGAGTGCGCGTGCCGTGGCAAGTCCGACGACGCCGGCGCCCACGACGATCGTCTCAACATCTGCTGACATTCAATCCGGTCTCCAGTCTTGCTCCCCAACGCGCGCCGATACATGAGACAAGGCCTCGTTTCGTGCAACAGGAACATGTTATCCCCAGGCAGCGAGTCGATGGTGAGCGTGCCGCTTGTAATTGGAACATAAAGAGAACATGATTGCAGCATGAAATTCACGTTCGTGCATACGGCTGATTGGCAAATCGGCAAGGTTTTCGGCAACTTGCCGGCGGATAAGGCCCCGCTGCTGCGGGAAGCGCGCTTGTCGGCGATTGGGCGGATCGCCGCTCTCGCGCGCAGTTGCGGGGCAGATCACGTGCTGGTGGCAGGCGACGTTTATGACGCGCGCGATATCCCTGATCGGGATCTGGCGCAGTCGCTCGATCGCATGCGGCGCGAGCAGCATGTCACCTGGCACCTGCTGCCCGGCAATCATGACGCCGCGCATCCCGGCGGGATCTGGGAGCGCGTGGTGCGCGCTGGCGTCCCGGCCAATGTCAGCCTGCATCTCGAACCCGGCCCAGTGGCAATCGCGCCGGACGTCGTGTTGCTGCCAGCGCCGCTGAAGGCGCGCAGCGTGATTGGCGATCCCACGGCCTGGATGGATACGGCGGATACGCCCGCGACGGCCTATCGCATCGGCCTGGCGCATGGATCGATCCAGGGGTTCGGCAGCGAGGACGGCGAGGCAGCAGTGCCGCTCGCACCGGATCGCGCGGCGCGGGCGCATTTGAACTATCTGGCGCTCGGCGACTGGCACGGCGCCATCCGGATATCCGATCGTGTCTGGTATTCCGGCACACCGGAGCCGGATCGCTTTCCCGATAACGAACCAGGTTTCGCGCTGGTCGTGCAGCTCGACGGGCTGGATCGGCCGCCGACAGTCGAACGGCACGCCACGGGCCAGTTCCGATGGCTCAAGCGCAGCCTTGATGTCACCGCGCCGACAAGTCTTGATCATTTCATCGATGTTCTCATGGCGGGTGGGACCAATCCGGAGCATGTGCTGCTCAGCCTGACGGTCACCGGCACACCCTCTCTGGGGCATTGGACCCGGACCGAGGAGCGGCTGGAAGCGTTGGGGCAGCAGCTATGCCACCTCGTCGTCGACAGCGGCGCGGTCACCGCACTGCCGGAGGCCGTCGAACTCGAAGATTTCGGGCAGGGGGATCTGCGTCAGGTGGCCGAGCGCCTGACGGCCATCGCGCAGGACGGCGCGAATCACCAGTCTGACGACGCGTCGCTCGCGTTGCGCAAGCTGTACGCGATGGTGCGTGATCTGCGGGTGAGAGAGTCCTCATGAAAATTCGCGCCGTTCGCCTGCGGGAAGTCGGCTGCTTCTCGAAGCCCGTTTGCGTGGAAGGGTTTTCCGGCGGTCTTGACGTGCTGTCCGGGCCAAATGAGCTCGGTAAATCCACGCTTCTGAAAGCGTTACTGCTGCTGTTTACGGCTCGTCACACCGCACAGACCAAGGCGGTGGATCGGTTGCGGCCTTACAGCGGTGGTGCGCCGCTCATCGAGGCCGATTTCGAGGTGAACGGTCGCCTCTGGCGCATGCGCAAGCAGTATGTGAGCGAACGTCAGGCTGTGCTGACCGATGTTGCGTCGGGCAGCGTTGCTGCACGCGGCGACGAGGCCCATCGTCGGATGCTTGAACTGATCGGGGCGAGCGGCAAGGAAGACAATCTCGGTTTGGTGTGGGTGACACAAGGCACGTCGCTTGTTCCGACCGTGCCAGCAGATATTGCGCGCGAGGAACTGAGCCAGGCCATAGAGCGTGAAATTCAGGCAGCAGCAAGCGGCGGACAGGAGCTGCGTCACATCCGGTCGGTGGTTGAGCAGCAGCGTCGTGCGCTGGTTACAGCTCGAACGTCCAAGCCAACCGGTGAATATCTGTCCGCGATTTCTGCACGCGATCTGGCAGATCAAGAATTGGAAACCTTCCGGCGCGCAGCACACGAGGCGGCCGAGCGTGTTGCGCATATCCAGTCGTTGAAGGCACGCTACGCGACGTTGACTGACGCTGTGGTGATCGATGCGCGACGTCGGCAGATCAAGACGCTCGCCGCAACGCGCGACGAAGCGGTTGCTGCGCGCAACAGGGCCCGCCTTGCCGAGACAGAGGTCAAGGGCAACGAGAGCGCAGCGGCGGCAGCACATCAGGCTGTAACGGTCTTCTCGCAGCAGCTTGCCCGACTGGCCCAGCTACAAACGGCGGTCGCGGATGCCGCGGATGCCGAGCAAGCCGCGAAGAAAAACCTGGACGATTTGAATGAGGCCATGGCCGATGCGGGAGAGCGTCGGGATCGGCGGAGTTCTGATCTGGACGTTTTGGCGGAACAACTTAAACGCCGCGAGCAGGCCGACCGCCGTCGGGAGGCGGCGAAACGCCTAAAACAACTGAATGAGGATCTGGAGGAAGCGCGCAAGGCGGAAGCACGCCTCGGTGAACTGCGCACCTTCCTGGAAAACG
>JAEZBU010000057.1 GCA_023426855.1 Pseudomonadota bacterium
TCGATTGGATGCGCGAGGCCAAACTTAACCGCGTCGGATGCTTCAAGTACGAACCGGTCGATGGCGCGACGGCCAATGATCTGCCCGGCGCGGTGCCGGAAGAGGTCAAGGAGGAGCGCTGGCATCGGTTCATGGCCGTGCAGCAGGAGGTCAGCCGTGACGTGCTGCGTTCCAGGATCGGCCGCACCATCGATGTGCTGATCGACGAAGCCGACGAGGAAGGCGCGATCGGCCGCTCACCCTGGGATGCCCCTGAAATCGACGGCAGCGTATTCCTGAACGGCGAAACCAGCGTGAAGCCCGGAGATATGGTCCGCGCGCGTATCGTCGAAGCAGACGAATACGACCTGTGGGCGCATCTGGAGGATTGATCCTCACGCCTGCGCTCAGGTGGCTTCCGGACGATGCTAGAAGGCTATCGCGCCTTTGGTTTTCGCTTCGCCTTCCGGCTCGACGTGAATGACCACTTCGGCGCCCTCGATGGCCACGCCGAGCGCATCTTCCAGCCGATCGCAGATGTCATGCGCGTCCGTGACCGACATTTCGCCGGGTACGACGAGGTGGAATTCAATGAACGTCGCGCGCCCGGCAATGCGGGTTTTCAGATCGTGGATCTGCAAGGCGCCGGACGCATTCGAAGCAATGACTTTGCGGATTTGTGCCAGCACCTCCGTTTCCACTGCGCGGTCCATCAGATCGTTCATGGACTGCGACGTGATCCGCCAGCCGACCCAGAGAATGTGGACCGCCACCAAAGCGGCCAGCAGCGGGTCGAGGAAATACCAGCCCGTCAGGACAGCGAGCAGCAGGCCGACGATGACGCCGACCGAGGTCGCGACATCGGCATAAAGATGCCAGCCATCTGCGGTGATGGCGGGTGAGCGCCAGGCTCGGCCCCGGTTCACCAGATAAGCCGCCCAGGTCACGTTGATAATGGCGGCGAACGCGTTGATCACGATGCCTTCCATCGGAGCGGTGATCGTGCGCGGATGCAGCCACGCGCTGTAGGCTTGTTGCAGGATCAGAAGCGCCGCGATGACGATCAGTGTTCCTTCCAGCCCTGCTGAAAAGTATTCGGCCTTGTGGTGCCCATAGGGGTGATTGCGGTCAGGGGGCTGGGCGGAAATGCGCACGGCAATCAGGGCAGCGACCGCCGTTACAACGTTGACGATACTTTCCAGCGCATCCGAGTACAGCGCCACGCTGCCCGTACGCAGATAGGCGACGTACTTGATGCCCATGACGACCAGCGACACGATGATCGTGCAGGCGGCCAGACGGCTCACTTTGTCGTTGGCGAAGAACACGCTGGAATGTCCCGTCTGTCGTGCGTCGAGAGGACTGTTGTCTGTCACGCGATGGCGGCGCGGGCAACGCGGCATTGAGCCCATTGCGCGCCATGTTCGGCGACCCGCATCGTGCCGGTTGCGGCGGTCTAAAACTCGACTTCGAGCTCGATGATCTCGTCCGGCTCTTCGAGAGCCGACGCAGTCCATTCCTGCATCAGCGGCCAGTCGAAGATCTTGTCGCAATAGGCCTTTAGCAGCGGATCGAGTTCCACTGCATAAGTACGAAAACGCGTGCAGACCGGCGCATACATGGCATCGGCGATGCTGAGCTTGTCGCCGAACAGATACGGCCCGCCGTAGGTTTCAAGGCATTCGGTCCAGATGGTGCGAATGCGCTCCACGTCCGGGCGGGCGCCGGAGAAGATCTTGAACGCCTTATGCTGGGCCTTCAGGTTCATCGGCAGAGCTGAGCGCAGATTGTAGAAGCCCGAATGGATCTCGCCGGAGACGGCGCGGCAGTGGGCACGGGCGGTACGGTCGGTGGGAAGCAGGCCCGCCTCGGGCACGACTTCCGCCAGATATTCCGCAATTGCCAAGGTATCCCAAACGGTTACCCCGTTATGCACGAGGCGTGGGACAAGCACGGATGGCGACAGCAGCAACAACTCCTGGCGCGCATTGGGATCGTCGATGTCGACGCGTTTTTCCTCAACATCCAGCCCCGCCATTTTGCAGAGAAGCCAGCCGCGAAGCGACCACGAAGAGTAATTCTTCGACGAGATCGTGAGTATTGCGTGTGTCATCAGCCAAGCCTGCTACCTAAACGCTGCGTCGCACAACAATTTTCTCGCATCGCAATAGATATTGCACTAGGTTTCTATGTTGCTGCAAGTCGGCAACAGGGGGTGCTTGCTTTCGATGCTCTACTACTCCTACCAGTGGCAAGACGACATCATGGCTCCGATGCGCTACGCGGCGCGCTGGGCACGCGCGGCCTTCGCGCCGCAATTCCTCGAAATGAGCGACAAAGGTGGCTCGCATTTCGCCGCTGCGCTCGACATGATTTCCCGTTTTGAACTGTCACATACGCGGCCGGACTTCCGAATTACTTCAGCTATGGTCGGCAACCGCGAAGTGCCCGTGACGGAAGAGATCGCGCTCAGTCTGCCGTTCGGTAACCTGCTGCATTTCGCCAAGGACGTGGATACGCCCCAGCCCAAGGTCCTGGTTGTTGCGCCGCTCTCTGGCCATTTTGCAACTTTGCTGCGTGGCACTGTCGAAACACTGCTGCGCGATCATGATGTGTACATCACGGACTGGGCCAACGCGCGCGACGTGCCCCTGGAAGCCGGCAAATTCGGCATCGAGGATTACACCGATTACCTGATCAAGTTTCTGGAGAAGATGGGCACTCGGGCGCACCTGTTGGCGGTTTGCCAGCCCTGCGTCCAGGCGCTGGCCGCGGTCTCGATCATGTCGGAGGACAAGCATCCGCTGACGCCCCGCTCGATGACGCTGATGGCCGGGCCGATCGATCCGCGTGAAAGCCCGACCGGCGTCAACGAACTCGCGACCAGTAACCCTCTGTCGTGGTTCGAAAACTCCCTGATCACGCAGGTTCCCTATCGGTATGCTGGTGCCGGTCGTCGCGTATATCCGGGGTTTCTGCAGTTGATCGCTTTCATCAACATGAACCTGCAGCGCCACAACGCGGCGCATCAGCGGCTTTATCAGCATCTCGTCAATGGCGAGACGGCGGAGGCCGAAAAAATCAAGACGTTCTATGATGAATACTTCGCGGTTCTGGATATGACCGAGGAGTTTTACATCGAAACCATCGATCAGGTGTTCCAGAAGGCTGATCTGGCCACCGGCAGCTTCACCTACCGTGGCCGGCGCGTCGATCCGGCAGCCATCCGCAACACGGCACTGCTGACCGTGGAAGGCGGGCGCGATGACATCTGTGCGCTCGGCCAGACATCGGCCGCACATGATCTGTGCCGCTCGCTGCGCCCGCACCTGAAGCGCCACCATTTGCAGGCGAACGTTGGCCACTATGGCGTGTTCAGCGGCAAGCGGTGGGAAAAGGAAATCTATCCCGTGGTTCGCAACCTCATTCTGGCGATGGAGTGAGGCGCTGAGCCGTCCGGGCAGCAACACCTGGGTGGTTGCACCCATCTTGTCCACAGGTGCCATCGCCGATCATCTCCCCTGAAACCCGAGAATCAGGGATTAGCTGCCTCTCCCTGTTGGCCGACATCGGATCGTCGTGTCGCCGGCCAGCCGGCATCGGGGGAGGCGAGGCATGGCGAATTTTACGACTCATATAGCTGTCGGCACGGTTGTCAGCGGAGCTCTGGCGACTTTGACGCTGGCAGCGGATGTTATCGCGCCGGAAAACCTGATCGCTGTGACACTGGCTGGTGTTCTGGGTAGTGTTCTTCCGGATATCGATCTGAAAGACTCCAGGCCAAGCCGGGCTCTATTCTCAGGACTTGCGACGTTTCTGTCTTTTATCGTCCTGTTCTCGATAGCCTATAAGTATTCGATCGCCGAGATGTGGCTTTTGTGGCTGGGAAGCTTCGTTCTATTCCGCTATGGCGGCGAAGCTGTCTTTCACCGGTTTTCCTACCACCGCGGGATTTGGCACTCCGTTCTTGCCGGCATCATGTTCTGGTTCTTGACCGCGATCGTGTTCAAGAACGTGCTGGGGCGTCATGAGGGGGTCGCCTGGCTCGCGGGCGGCTTCCTGTTCATGGGCTATATGACCCATCTCATTCTCGATGAGATTTACAGCGTAGACGTCATGGACACGCGCCTGAAGGCGTCGTTCGGGTCGGCATTCAAGCTGTACGATACGCGCAAGGTCGGGGATTCAGTCGTCGTGGCCATGCTGGCCGCGTTCCTGTTCACGATGACACCGTCGGCGCGGCCGTTCGTCGACGGCATCGCCTCGGTTGAACTCTGGGCTGGTCTGCAGCAAAAGCTTCTGCCGCAGGATAAGTGGTTCGGCGTGCTGGGGACTATGGATCTGACCGCCAGCCAGGCGCCGACATCGTCAGATATTTCGACGGGATCAATCGCCCCGCCGGCAGAGCAGGTTGAGCCTGCCCCGTCGCGGCCCGCAGTCTTTCAGTAATAGGGAGTTGCGGCTCACGCCTTGGCGGCGAGCCGCAATTCCAGGCCCGCGAGGTAGGTGCTGACGAAAGTCGCGACCAGTTCTTCTGCCGCGCCGTTTTCGGCATGCGGTGGATTTCCGGTCGACGACAGTGTCGCGACGCCTTGAACACCTGCCCATAGCAGCCGCCCGGCATGCCCAAGTCTGTCGGGGTCGTCGGCAAACATGGGCGCAAGCGCGGCTTCAAACCGCTGGGTCAGGTGTTCGAGTTTGTCCAGATACCAGTTCGGCATCGCGTGGCCATGGTTTGCCGTGTTGTGGCTGATGAGCGCCCATAGATGCGGCCGCGCCCGGCTGAATCGCACGCAGGCCTGGGCTAACGATTTGAGGCGCGTTTCGGGGGAGCCATAAGCAGGAACTTCGGCCAGCTCGCTGTCGAGCAGTTCGATGGCACGCGCGCCAGCATGCAAAACCAGATCATCGAGGCTCTCGAAAAGATTGTACAGGGTGCCCGGCGAATACTCGACCTTCCGCGCGATTTCGCGCGCGGATATGCCAGCGAGCCCGTTCTGTTCAACGATGTCCAGGGTTGAGCGGATGATCAGCTCCCGAAGCTGATCCGATGTGTGTAATGAGCGGCGGCCCATGATAGCGAGTGCCTCTAAAGTAAATCGAGGCTCAACAAATATGTCAGTCTCGGAATTTCCGCAAAGAAATATTCAGTACAGTGATTTTTCAATCGGGCTGAAGCAATGAATCTGCATCTAATAAAATTAAAGATTTATGTCAAGTGCACTTGTTGCCGTTATAGTCGACGGACGCGGATTGGCGGGGCTTGAGATAGAAGGTTTCCCGCAACGGAAATGTCGTTCTGATGAAATGTTTGAAAATCAGGGGTTCATAGTTATAGACGACTTCGGCAACGATGACACTGTTGCCCGCCTCAAGAAAGCTGTTCGGCAGGGTATATGATTGCCCCTCGGTGTATGCGTTGGCCCCGCCGTTATGCTGATAAGACCAGCAGACGGTGGTCTGGTTGGCGTTGCTAATGGACGCTTGCACGTTCAGGACGGTGACGCTGAGCAGAGACGGATCATAGGGCTGCATCAGATGGTCGATGATCTGCATCACGCCATCGATCTCGGTCGTTGAGATGGTCTTCTGCCGTGCAATCAGATCCGCTGACGAACTCGCGATCTGTGTCACGCGGCGGTCGACCGTCAGAGCCTGGCTGAACTCCACGGTGCCGATGAACAGCGTGAACATGATCGATGCGATGAAGGCGAACTCGATGGCGGCAACGCCGTCATTGTTGCGCGACATCCGGCGAACAAGCCGGCGCAGACGACCGACGCCCGGCATACGCCGACGTGTGCAGATCTGCGAATTGTCCTGAGCGTCAGTCCTCATAAGGTTCGGTCCGGAATGTCGTTGATGCTTGGATAAGGGCTGACCCATTGGCCATGTCGCCAACCTGCAGGAACGGGATTTTTCCGGCGAGTTCCCACTCGTAGCATACGGTCACCAGCACCACTTCGCTCGATGCGCCGGTCCTGAACAGCGTCTCGGCGGGCGGAATGAGGTTGCCACCGGAGTCGGTGCAGGATGGCGTTACGACGTCTCCGAAGCTCTGATAACTGTCGACGTTGACCCGCATCTTGCTATCGCACTTAACGTAAGGCGCGACGTGCTTGCAGACTTCGGCTTTGAAGTCATCTGCCGACAGGCCGTCTTTCTGGACTTGGCCCGTCCTGATCATGCGCGCGGCCTGTTCGACGGCATTCTCCAGCGAGAACGTCGTGAAGAAGAACAGCGCAACCGCGAGTATGCCGAACAGCATCGCCAGGAATGGCGGCCCGACGGCGGCGAATTCGATCGCAGTTACGCCGCGCGTATCTTTCGCCAAGCGGCCGGCCAGGCGACGCGAGCGCCGCTGAGCATGCTGCCACATATACTGAAACCTGCGGGACATCCGCATACTCGCACCTGACAAGCGTTTTCAGCTTCCAGAAAACCGCAGAATTCTGAAAATAGTCTTGAGCGCCGGACAGCGCGAAAGGCTTGGTTAATGCCAATTAACGATTGACGGGCGCATCCCGGCGCGACGGCACGGAACTATGGCTGCGTATTGCCAGCGTCCGGATTACCTTCCGACAGCTTCAGCTTGCGCTCGGATAGTTTGGCCGTGGCCTCGAAGTAATCGCTGTCGTCGCCGATGGTGATCGTCGGATTGCATTGTGGCGAGCAATTATAAGACTGCCGCTTGCTGCCCTTGTGCAGGTTGACGACCTTCACTTCGTCTCTTTGCACCAGGATCCGGCGGTCGTCGATGATGTTGCGTGCGGCGTCCAGAACGATGATGTTCGTGATGCCGAACGATTTGCCTGTGACGACGAGAAGGTTCTCGCTCTGGATGGTGACGTCGGCGATCGTCGCATTGCCGATAATGACTTCGCGGGCCGGGCGATCCAGCTTCACAAGCTGGGACTGATCGTACTTCACGATCAGATCGTCGGCCATGGCAGAACCGCTGAGAACCGCAAGCGTCATGGCCGCGTGTGCGATGCCGCTGCCGGCGCGGCGTGCGGTACGGATCAGTGTGGCGGAAGCCTGAAAGTACATTGCGATCCTCAAGCGGAATACGGCGTGCGGGAAGTAAGCCAGCAATTCATGAATGATTTGGTAACGCACGTTGCAGTTTGGCGCGCGGCAAGGGGCAGTTGAAAAGCGCGACAGGTCTTAGCCAGGTCGGCCCAATCACATCCGTTTCTTTTCGATAGGGAATGTCGATCGCCAGGTATTGGGGCGCGTAGCCCGGAAAAATATCTCGCCATTTTCACCGAATATTAGCCAACCTGACGAGCCTGGGAGATAATATGTTCTTATTTTGGAGGGAGATTTTCTAGGGTAATCTACTCGATGTAGCCCGAACACTCATGTATTGGCGGAAGATCTTGGGTAAATCTGCGTGGCAATATATCGGAAACCTTCCGTGTTTACTCGACATCAAGGGGTCGGGCGTAAGTTGGCTCTCGTTCGGGACGGAAAACAACGACCGAACGGGGCGCAAGGGCGCCAGTGTTTTTGAGTGGGAGAGTCACATGAACCTGTTTTCGCGTTTTGTTAAGGACGAGTCTGGCGCAACGGCTATCGAGTACGGCCTGATCGCAGCTCTGATCGCTGTTGGCATCATCGG
>JAEZBU010000071.1 GCA_023426855.1 Pseudomonadota bacterium
TTGTCGACGCCGCTGGGTGTGAAGCTCGATCGCGGTGCGGTGCGTTTCGTCGATGCGCGTGGGGCGGCCGAACAGTTCGGCCGGATCAAGCGTCCGCCGATGCCGGCTGTCGGTGCGATTACGTTGACCTCGAGCGATCTCGACAAGACGCGGCATTTCCTGCTGAGCCAGGGACTGCGTCCCGGCGCCATCGATCCAAACCATCTGCTCATCGATGAGGCCGAGGCGCTCGGCGTGCACATCATCGTGGTCGCCGACTGAGATGGTGCGTTAAGGAGTCTGGCACCTTTGCCGACACCGCAGCGGACTTGGGCGTTGGATCGTGTAGGTTGTTGCGGCTAAAGCTGTCGCGGCGAGGAACGATTGTCTTGGTCTTGCTGGGAGCGCGCGTATGAGTGACGTGGTCGAGACCACTTGCACGATCGTCGGCGGCGGCCCTGCCGGAATGATGCTCGGCTATCTCTTGGCGCGCGCCGGCGTCGATGTGGTTGTGCTGGAGAAGCACGCCGATTTCCTGCGCGATTTCCGCGGCGATACCATTCATCCCTCGACCATGGAGATCATGGCCGATCTCGGCCTGCTCGATGATTTTCTCAAGTTGCCGCATCAGCCGACGCCGCAGATATACGGGCGCTTTGGCGATGAAGTGATCCCCGTTGCCGACTTCTCGAAGCTGCCGGTGCGGGCGCCGTATATCGCGATGATGCCGCAATGGGACTTCCTGAATTTCCTGGCCGAACGGGCGCGAGCGCACCCGCACTTCAAGCTCTACATGCAGGCCGAAGCAACCGGGCTCGTTCTGAAGGACGGCCGGCCGGATGCGGTTAACGTGCGGACACCGAATGGTGAAATAGTCGTGCGATCGAGGCTGATCGTGGCCTGTGACGGGCGCGGTTCGATCATCCGGCAGGCGGCGGGACTTGAGGTGGTTGATCTCGGTGCGCCGATGGACGTGCTGTGGTTTCGCCTGTCGCGCAGGCCGGGAGATACCGACGAAACTCAGGGGCGCTTCGACGTCGGCCGCATTTTCATCATGCTCAATCGCGGTGACTACTGGCAGTGCGCGTATGTCATCCCAAAAGACGCCAATGATGAGATCCGCGCGCGCGGTCTGCCGGCATTTCGCGATGGCTTGCGTCCGTTGCTGAATGTCGATCCGTCGCGTGCCGATGAGCTGACTGACTGGGACCAGATCAAGCTGTTGGTCGTGCAGGTGAACCGCCTGAAGACGTGGTGGCGTTCCGGATTGCTGTGCATCGGGGATGCGGCGCATGCGATGTCGCCGGTCGGTGGCGTTGGCGTGAACCTTGCCGTGCAGGATGCTGTGGCGGCGGCCAATATCCTGGCCGAACCGCTGCGCGCGGGGACTTTGAACGACACGCACCTGGACGCGGTCCAGCGCCGGCGCGAATGGCCGACGAAGGCGACGCAGTTCGTGCAGGTGCAGATCCAGAAGAGAGTGATCGCGCAGACGTTGGCTCAGCCGCAGGGTGGCGCACCAACCGAGATGCGACTGCCACTACTTGTGAGGCTACTTGCCAGATTTCCGTTTCTGCGGCGTTTCCCGGCCCGGCTTATCGGAATGGGTGTGCGGCCTGAACATCCTCGAGTTTAGCGCGCTCAATCCGGTTTGACGGACAGTCCGAGCCCATGCGGCATCGGATCCAGCGGCAAGCTGATCGCGCACCTCAGTCCGGCCGGTTCGAAGCTGAGTGTGGTTTCGCCGCCAAGCGAGAAGGCGAGGCTGCGCTCGATCAGCACCGACCCGAAGCTCCGCGACGCCGGCAGGCTGACCTTGGGGCCGTTGCTTTCCAGCCAATTGAACTTCAGCGTCGGACGGCCGGCATTATCCTCCACGCGCCATTCAATGGCGACCTTGCCCTCCGCAACCGAAAGCGATCCATATTTGCGGGCGTTGGTGCCGAGTTCGTGAATGACCAATGCCATCGGCAGAGCGATATGTGGCTCCAGGTGCACGTCGGGGCCGGAGCTTTGAATGCGCTCATCGCGGCCGCTTCCGCGCAAGGCCAACTGGTCGGTGATCAGTTGCTTGAGGTCGGCGCCCTGCCAACTTGCGCTCGTCAGCAGCGCGTGGGCGCTGGCGAGAGCCTGAATGCGCCCCGAGAAGGTCTCCACGAAGCGCGCCGGATCGCGTGTTCTCGACAATGTATTGGACGCGATGGCCTGCACTGTCGCGAGCGTATTCTTGACGCGGTGGTTCAGCTCACTGACCAGTAGCCTTTGCGTTTCGTCCCACGCCTTCTGTTCGGCGATATTGCGTCCGGTGCCGCGATAGCCTTTGAACTTGCCGTCGGCATCGAAGATCGGATCGCCGCTGACCGACATCCAGACCGCTTTGCCCTTGTCGTTGATGCGGCGATATTCAAAATCGCGGAACGAGACGTGTTGTTCGAGCATCGCGCGATGTTCTGCCCATTGCTCGGCCGTTACGCCGACATGCGGCTGTTCCCAGCGGCATTTGCCGATATGCGAGACGACGGCCGTTCCCGACAGGCTGAGTACGCTGTTGGAAATACTGACGAAGCGAAAGTTCTCGTCCTGCTCCCAGTACCAGTCGGCAGCCATCATCAGGATCGAGGTGAAGCGCTCTTCGCTGTTGCGCAACGCCTCCGCCGCCTGCTTGTGTTCGCTGATGTCCTGCACGAGCCCGACGATGCGATCGGTGCCCTGTCCGCCAGCGTCCGGATAGACGTGCCTGGTGTCCCTGATCCAGCGGATTTTTCCGTCCGGACGCAGGATGCGATATTCGATGTCGTAGGTGGGCGATGCTTCTTGTCGTAAAGCGCTATCCTGCGCTTCGACCACGCGGCGCCGGTCGTCGGGAAACGTTATGTGAAGCAGCGTGCTGTCGTTTGCGCTGTCGTGTGCCGAACGTCCGGCGATGACGCGCAATTGCGGCGACCAGCACCAGCCCCCCGCGCCGCACTCGTAAGTGCCCGCGCCCGAGGCCTCGACCAGCGGACGCAGCCAATCCTGTCCATCATGCTGTGGCACAGGTCTAGACACGGCGGATGCGGCACCTCGACTGTTGAAGGATCATGACCGTTGATCATCAAAAATGGCTGTCAAAACGGGATAAATCGCAACGATGATCCCAAGCTTGATCCTGATGCAGCGACAAGGACTACCCGTTAGTGGCTGAGTGTCAAGGATGACCGCGCGCACCAAGCTGGCGATCATCTTGCAGACGGATGATCCGTCCGCGTTTGTAGTGCGCGGGCCATTGCCTGCGCCGTGGTGATCAGAAATCATCCCATGCGGGCGAATGGCCGAAACGTGCGACGAGAAAATCGATGAAGAGCCTCGTTTTGGCAGCAAGGTAGCGGTTGGGCGCATACAGCGCGTAAATGCCGAGCGGCGACAGCGCGTAGTCCGCCAGCACCACCTGCAGGCGTCCGGCCTTGACATCCGGCCCGACGAGAAACGTGGGAAGCGCCGCGATGCCAGTGCCTCGCAACGCGGCCGCACGCAGCACATCGCCGTTGTTTGAACACAAGAACGATGGCGCGCCAGCCGAAAACTCCTTGCCGTCGCGCATGAATTGCCAGCGCTGCATTGCTGTGCTGTGGCCGTAGGTCAGGCAGCGATGACTGGCGAGATCTTTCGGAGTTTGCGGTGCGCCGTGTCTGGCGATGTAGTCGGGCGTCGCGATAAGGATCACACGCGCCGGGGCGAGCTTGCGGGCGATGAGGCTTGAATCGGCCAGGTCGCGAATGCGGATCGTGACGTCGACTCCTTCCTCGAGTGGATCGATGAACCGGTCGTTGAGGATCAGTTCGATCCTGAGTTCCGGATAGAGGCGCATGAAATCGGCCACCGCATCGCCGAGATAGGTAATGCCAAACGACATGGGCGCATTGACCTTCAAGATCCCGCGCGGCTCTTCATGCAGTCGCGACACCTGCAGCTCGGTTTCCTCGATCGCCGACAGGATGCCCTGGCAGCGCTCGTAGTAGGCGAGGCCGGCTTCCGTCGGACTGACGCGGCGGGTGGTGCGGTCGAGCAGGCGGGCGCCGAGCAACTGCTCCAGTTCCATCACGGCCTTGCTGACCGCTGATCGGGTGAGGCCCAGGTTGCGGCCCGCCTCGGCAAAGCTTCCCAGCCCCACGACTTTGGTGAAGGCAATCATGGCTTCGAGCTTATCCATGAAGATTGTATCCTGATGGGAAGCAGTATGTGTGCAAATGACTAGATTGCAGCGTCAATGACGTCAACTTACCTTCGTCTCAACACGACGGCCCAAGCGGGTCGCGCACACAGACCGGAGGCGAACATGACTTTGGTTCTCAGGAAATCAGAACAGCGCGGGCGGGCGAACTTCGGCTGGCTCGACAGTAAGCACAGCTTTTCGTTCGGCCATTACTATGACCCCGATCACATGGGGTTCGACCCGCTGCGGGTCATCAACGATGACCGCGTGGCGCCGGGCGGCGGCTTTCCCACGCATCCGCATGGCGACATGGAAATCATCTCGTATGTCCTCGAGGGTGCTCTGCAACACAAGGACAGCATTGGGACCGGCTCGGTGATCCGTCCCGGAGATTTGCAGCGCATGTCGGCAGGCACTGGCATTCGTCACAGTGAGTTCAATGCCTCGAAGACGGACCCGGTTCACTTCCTTCAGATCTGGATTGTCCCGGAAAAGACGGGCCTGACGCCGAGCTACGAACAGAAGACGTTCAGCGCTGAGGAAAAGCGCGGGAAGCTGCGGCTTATCGGTTCGCGTAGCGGTCGCGATGGTTCTGTCACGATCAATCAGGACGTCGATCTTTACGCGAGCATCCTGGGTGATGGCGATGCGATTTCGCATGAGGTGAAGCCCGGTCGTGCCGTCTGGATTCAGGTTGCGAGCGGTCATGCGACGCTCAACGGCCAGCAGTTGTCGGCCGGTGATGGAGTGGCGGTCGAAGCCTCAGGGCGGATTGATCTCGCTGGCA
>JAEZBU010000142.1 GCA_023426855.1 Pseudomonadota bacterium
GTCATCACCGACGCGATGACCTGATCCTCGCGTACGACGTCGCCGACCTTCACCGACCACTCGACGATCTCGGCCTCGGCGATACCTTCGCCGATATCGGGGAGTTTTACGCTGCGTGACGCCATCACCTTCCCCCTCACGGTTCCATGACGGATTGCAGCGCGCGACCGATGCGCGCCGGACCGGGGAAGTAGCGCCACTCCTGCGCATGCGGATATGGCGTGTCCCAGCCCGTCACCCGGATAATCGGCGCTTCGAGATGATAGAAGCAGTGCTCCTGCACGACCGCCGACAGCTCCGCGCCAAAGCCGGAGGTCAGCGTCGCCTCGTGAGCAATCACGCAGCGGCCGGTCTTACGCACCGACGCCTGGATCGTTTCGATATCCAATGGCACCAGAGTGCGAATATCGATGATCTCCGCGTCGATGCCGGTTTCCTCGGCCGCCGCCAGCGCGACGTGCACCATCGTGCCATAAGCCAGGATTGTCGCCTGGCTGCCTTCGCGCCGGATCGCGGCACTTCCCAGCGGCACATGGAAATAGCCTTCCGGCACATCGCTAAGCGGGTGATTGCTCCAGGTGGACACCGGCCGTTCGGGATGCCCGTCGAACGGCCCGTTGTAGAGCCGCTTGGGTTCCAGAAAGATCACCGGATCGTCATCCTCGATCGCGGCGATCAGCAGCCCCTTGGCGTCCACCGGGTTGGACGGCATCACCGTTTTCAGACCGGCAACGTGCGTGAACAGCGCTTCCGGACTCTGGCTGTGGGTCTGGCCACCGAAGATGCCGCCACCCACGGGCATGCGGATGACCATCGGCGCCGTGAAATCCGCCGCCGAGCGGAAACGCAACCGCGCCAGCTCCGATACGATCTGGTCATAGGCGGGGTACATGTAATCCGCGAATTGGATTTCCACGCACGGCCGCAACCCATACGCCGCCATGCCGATTGCCGTACCAACGATGCCGAGCTCACTGATCGGCGTATCGAAACAGCGATGTTTTCCGAAACGCTCCTGCAGCCCCTTGGTGCAGCGAAACACGCCGCCGAAGTAACCCACGTCCTCGCCGAATACGACGACGTTGTCGTCCCGCTCCATCATCACGGCCATCGCATCGCGGACGGCCTCGACCATGCTGTGCGATGCCATGGCTATAAACCCGCCTCCTGCCGCTGGCGGCGCAGATGCGGAGGCATTTCGGCGTAAACATCCTCGAACATGGTGTGCGGGGACGGCTGCTTTTTCTCGTCCAGCAACGTGCCGTGCTTTTCCGCCTCGCGCTGCGCCGACACGATCTCGTCGGTGATTTCCGCTTCCGCCTGCTTGTGGCGTTCGTCAGACCAGATCCCTCGACGAACGAGATGCTGCTTCAGGCGCGTTATGGGATCTCCAAGCGGCCACGCCTCGACCTCGGATTTCGGCCGGTAGGCCATGGGATCGTCAGACGTCGAGTGCGGGCCGGCGCGGTAGGTCACGTACTCGATAATGGTCGGACCGAAATTCCGCCGTGCCCGCTCTGCCGCCCATCTGGCTACGGCGTAAACCGCCAGATAATCGTTGCCGTCCACCCGCAGCGCGGGAATGCCATAGCCAAGACCACGCGCCGCGAACGTCGCCGCATTGCCGCGCGCGAAACCCTGGAACGTCGAAATCGCCCATTGATTGTTCACGATGTTGAGAATGACCGGCGCGTGATAGGTCGAGGCGAAGACCAGCGCGGCATGGAAGTCGGATTCGGCGGTCGAGCCGTCGCCGATCCAGCCCGCCGCGATGCGCGTATCACCTTTGATCGCCGACGCCATCGCCCAGCCGACAGCCTGAATGTACTGGGTCGCCAGATTGCCGGACACCGTAAAGAAACCGTGCTCCTTGGAGGAATAGAGCACGGGCAGTTGCCGGCCGAGCATCGGGTCGCGCTCGTTGGAATAGATCTGGCACATCATCGTCACCAGCGGATAACCACTGGCGATCAGAAGTCCGGACTGGCGATAGGTCGGGAAGTTCATGTCGCCCGGCGTCAGCGCCCGCTGGAATGCCGTACTGACGGCCTCCTCGCCCAGGCTCTGCATATAGAACGACGACTTGCCCTGACGTTGCGCCATCAGCATGCGCGCATCGAACGTCCTGAGCCGCATCATGTCCCTGAGCCCGGCGAGCACAGTCTCGTCATCGAGAAGACCCGCCCAGGGACCGACCTCGTTGCCCTCGTCGTCGAGCACACGAATGAGCGTGAAGGCCAGATCGCGGATATCGTCGGGAGACACATCAACCGGCGGCCGTCGCACCGATCCCGCGTCAGGGATCTTCAGGTCGTCGAAACGCGGCGTGCCGCCCGGGCGCGCGACCGGCTCCGGTACGTAAAGCTTCAAAGGTTGATCCTGGGTCATCCGTTATCACCCCAGATCATGCGTTCGATGGTGCCGGTGGCCGCGTGTCACCGTCCGCGCCCGGCTAAAGCTCGCGCTTAAGAAACGCGCGAACCCGGCAGTCGTTGCGTCCCGTGCAAAACTCTTGCCCGATCACTGAACGCGATCCTCTCAGCCATCGCCAAAAGACGTTGAGAAACAGAGGCGTATCAGCGGGAGACGACGCGGGTCAGGACACGGCCTGCGTTGACGGCCTGGTTCCACAATCGGCCCCATTCGAACGACGAACCCGCGCCACCAAGGCGACGGACCAGTTGCGCGCGCTGCGCTTCCGGCAACAGAGCCACGATACGTGCCCAGACAGCGTCTACGTTGTATCGCCCAACCGCATCGTCGAGGCAGACCGGGATGATGTCGTCCAGGGCGAACCCGAGATCGTGGCCGATGACCTGCATCGCCGCCGAAATCGACTTGGCTTTCGGCGTATCTGCAGCCGCAATGTCGTAGGGCGGCGCCCATTCCTGGAACGGCCGCAGGCGGTCGATGTGGGTGATCGCCAGCATCATCGGCGGGCGCCGGCGATTGGGCCGATCGGTAAAATGCTGGCGGATCGCTTCCAAAGTCCGGCGATCATATTCGCGATCGGCACGACTGCAATCGACCACCCAGATGATCAGATCGCACTGATCCGCCTCCCGCAGCAGCGCAGCGGTCTGCTCGGCGGTGCCCTCGATGCCCGGGCTATCGATGACCAGCGCGGCGGGAATGCCCTCACGGGACAGTTCGTAAGCCTGAAAGCTTGGCGTCGCCGGCAGCGCGTCAACCGCTGCCTCCACCTGTCGTGACAGCGCGTTGACCAGGCTCGACTTGCCGGCGTTGACCTGGCCAGCCACGAGCAATCGCAGTGGCTCAGCTACGCGTTGTGCGATCTCCGCCTGATCGCTCTGCGTCGCGCGCGAGACATGGCCTTCAAGCTCCGACGCCGTGACTTTGAGCCGCCCACCGTACAGATCGATCGCCGCACGACCGACTTCCTCGACGTAGCGCTCCGCCAGCTTGCGGGTGAGATGCTCGCGGCCCATCTCGTACATCTTCTTCGAGAAACGCTCGCGGATCTCGTGCGTTGCCGCGCTGATCGGATTGAGCATGCGGATCATGCGCCAGACGTCGTAGGCCTGTTCCGCGTAGCCGATCAAAGACCGCCAGCCGTACAGCTTCACGATCTGACCGATCGTGAGCTGATCGCCGAGCGGAATGTGGTCGCGAATGAACGGCCGAAGCTCGCCGCTCACGCGCTCGACGAGTGCGAGCGCCTCCGGCGCGGTAAACCGCAGCAACGGATCGTCGACACCGGGATGAAACGTGCGCGCCACGGTCTCGACCGTGCGTTGACCGAGGTCAAGGATCGCCTCGGGACTGTCCAGGCGCGCCGGATCGATCGTGCGCGCGACGCTCATGACATCGTCCCAAGCCGCACGCTCCTGCGGCGTCCAACTCTCTTCGGGCGCTTCCGCTGCCTCGATCGGCAGTGGCGCCCCGCTCTTCTCAAAGCTCTTCAAAGTTAGCAGCTGCAGAATGAAAAGGATCGCCGTGACAAGGCACGCGGCAAGCGCCCAGTACAGCAGATAGCCGTTCTGCCACAGCCACAGACTGCCCAGCACCACCAGAGAAACAAGCGGTAGAAAGAAGGCCACGGCGAGCATGGCGCCGCGCACATAGGTGCTGGCTCGCGGCGATTTACGCTTCATGCGTCGGCCTGCTTCGCATCTGGTTTGGCCGCGATGCGGAAGGCCTCCGAAAGTGCATCACTGTAGGCGCTGGCAACTCCGGCCACGTCGCTTTCTCCCATTCGGCGCCGTGCCAGAAAATAGCACGCCGCCTTGCCGAGCGCGAATGTCGTGGCGAAACTCGCAGCACTGGCCGCCACCGCACCCGCCGTTTGACCGTATATAGGGATCAGTTTGACCAGTTGCCGTATGCCCAGGTGACTGGCCGCCCGGAGCAGCGTTCCAGTGCCCAGGCACCCCGCAAACTCCGTGATCGTCCGGCGATCCCACGCGACGCCATAAATCGCGGCGAGGCTGTGCAGCATCTTGGCCTGGATGCCCGGCACCGCAACCAACCCAGCCAACGGCACCGCATCTGCTGCGGCTGCAGCGGTTGCATAACCCATGATATGCGGATGCGCGCGAGCGCTGAGCACGTCATTGCTGGCCGATTGGACACCTTCGAGCGCCGCGACAAGCCCAGCCGGCGCCGCCATACGCAAGGCGTCGAGCAAGGCATCGAAACCGTAGCGAACCGGCGTGAACCCATCCTCGGGCAACGTGAAATCGATCGGCACGAAACGCACCGGCCCGTCGCCCGGCAGATCGGCAAACAGGTTGCGCTGGTAGGCGAGGCTCCGGCTGAGTTCAGGATGCACCGTCGGTTGCGTTGGCACGCCATCGGCATCGAACGGATAGTCCGCCGGATGATTTTCCCCCGCCTTGTAGGCATCATGCAGAGAGGTCTGCGCAATGACCACGGGCCAGTTGGGCCGTCGGCTGCGCACCTCCCGAACGAGCGATGTGATGACATCCTGCTGCGGATCAAGCGCGCGCATCACCACCAGCAACAGATGCGCCTGGTCCTCGGCAAACGCCAGATCCTCGGCCGGATCGTAGCTCGCCTCTCCCAGTCCGCGCGTGTCCAGAAAGCGAATGACCGGCGCTTCCGCGGGAAAATCGAATACCCGCGAGGTGCGTGTGCAGGGCGCGAAGCCGGTTCCGATCTCGGCCTGCGACGCCCCCGTCAATGCTCGGACAATCGAGGTTTTGCCGGACTGCACCTTGCCGACGAGCCAGACCACCGTCGCGTTATTCAGCGCGGTTTCCTTGATCACCTCGGCCTCGCGCGGCCCCGTTGCGGCCGGATCCATGAACGCGGCCCACACGTCGTTCCACTGCCGTGAAATCAAGACACTCGACCGGGTCAGCCAGTCCATCATGCCGCGCTTCATCCCGTCACGCCCGAAACTACCGCCTGCCAGGAGGTACTGCGCACAAGCCGCGGCTTCAAGCACCAACGGTCAAAGATCGATTTCAAGGGACGAGAGGCGCGCAGGAGATCGCGTCGGGATGAACGCTGACCGATGGAACGGTGAGAACGCCAACGAGCCATCGGCCGGTGAATGCTCCTGCGCACCTTGGCGCGGTCAATCCAATTTTCAATGCAAAAGGGAGCCACTTTTCAACATATCGCGCAGCAGATCATCCAGCAATTCGACCGCCAATGCGTGCGCCGTCGGGGGATCCATGTGCTCCGTCAGAAGCCGCATGCCGGCCACGATGCAGGCACCCGCCTCTTCGATTTCATCGTTCTGCTGAACACGATCGCACCGCATCGCAATCGTCCTGGTCGGTCGTCTTGGCCTAAATATGATTTCGTTCGAAGTAACGTCCGACACCGCAAAACGATCCCCGCATCCCTACCCGGCCCCGAAAGGCGCGCTCCGGCCGGGATCACTCACCGTTGCAATGGGGCGCTTGCGTGGCGAAAGTGGTAGCGCTTCGTTTATCCTTCGGAACGTCGCCAGCGCCTGGCCGACAACCTGATCCATGTTGTAGTAACGGTAGGTCGCAAGCCGACCAACGAACCAGGCATCGGGCTGCTTGCGCGCCAACCGCTCGTAACGTTTGAACAGCTCCGCATTCTGCGGTCGCGGCACCGGATAATACGGGTCGCCGTCGTCAGATGGATATTCGTAGGTCAGGCTGGTTCTCGCGTGACGCTGGCCCGTCAGATGCTTGTATTCGGTGACGCGCGTATAAGCTTCCGTTTGGGGATAGTTGATCACCGCAACGGGCTGATGCCACGCCCGGTCGAGAGTGACATGCTGAAAGCGAAGCGACCGATAGGGCAATTTTCCATACCTGAACTCGAAAAACTCGTCGATTGGCCCGGTATAAATAAGCCGCTGGTACGGAACGACCTCTCGCATGCTGTGATAATCGACACCCAGCATGATCTGGATATTCGGATGCGCCAACATGCGCTGAAATAGCGTCGTATATCCACGCTTCGGCATGAACTGAAACGCATCGGTAAAATAGCGATCATCGCGATTGGTCCTGACCGGAACCCGGGCTGTCACGGATTTATCAAGCTGCGATGGGTCAATGCCCCATTGCTTGCGCGTATAGCCACGAAAGAACTTGTCATACAGCTCGCGCCCGACCTTACTGACAACGACATCTTCCGACGTCCGGACATCTGAAATCAGCTCCGCTCTGTCGGCGAAAAACTGCTCCAAACCCTTTGAATCGAGCATCAATCCATACAATCGGTTGACAGTATCCAGATTGATCGGCACCGGCACCAGCATACCGTCGACGCGCGCCAGCACGCGGTGCTCGTAGAAGCGCCAATCCGTAAACTGCGAGAGATAGAAAAATATCATCTCGGAGTTTGTATGAAAAATATGCGGGCC